>NZ_JAHCZC010000047.1:0-14351 GCF_018501135.1 Campylobacter sp. 2018MI13
GATGAATATATTAAATTAGAATTAGGCGATATTTTTAATGCTTTAAGCGAATATAATGAGATTAATTCTAAACTATCAACTAATCCAAATGATAAAGAATTATTACAAAAACAACAAATTTTATTTGATTTAATAGAGAGCAAGGACGCTTGGAGTATTGATAGCAAAATAAATAGAGCTTTAAAAGAATTTGAATTAAGTAGTTTTATAAATAGAAATCTAGCAAGTCTTAGTGGTGGAGAATTAAGAAGATTAAGCCTTGCTTGTATGCTGCTTAAATCTCCTGATGTTTTGATTTTAGATGAGCCTACGAACCACTTAGATGTAACTATGTGTAAATACCTTGAAGATATGTTAAAAGCTAGTAAAAAATGTGTTATTTTTATAAGTCACGATAGATATTTTATAGACAATATTGCAAGTAAATGCGTAGAAATAGAAGATGCAAAATTAAGAGAATTTGAAGGTGGGTATTCAAATTATTTACAAGCTAAGGCAAGATTGCTAGAGAGCCTTAATAAAAGCTATGAAACTTTAGTAAAACAATTAAAAAGCGAAGAAGAATGGCTGCGTCGTGGGGTAAAAGCAAGGCTTAAGCGAAACGAAGGCAGAAAAGAGCGTATTTTTAAAATGCGTGAAGAGGCTAAAAAAAATCCTAGTATTTTGAATAGGCTAAGAGTTGAGCTTGCCCGTGCAAGTGATATAAAATCAAATCCACTTATAGCAAATAAGAAAAAAATGCTTTTTGAATTACACGATATTAGCCTAACGCTAGGCGAAAAATTATTATTTAAGCCATTTAATGCAAGGATTTTACAAGGTGAAAAAATAGCAATTGTAGGCAAAAACGGCTGTGGAAAATCTAGCTTTTTACAAATTCTACTTGAAAAACTTCGCCCTAGCAGTGGTTTTATTAAAAAAGGTGAGATAAACATAGGATATTTTGACCAGAAAAAAAATGATTTAAAAGATGATGAAACTTTGATTGAGTATTTTTGTCCAAATGGCGGTGATACTATCAATGTGAAAGGCTCTAATATGCATGTATATGGATATTTAAAGCATTTTTTATTTCCTAAAGAACAACTTACTTATAAAATCGGCTCACTTAGTGGTGGCGAAAAAAGTAGGGTGGCTTTAGCAAAACTTTTTACAAAAGATTATGAAGTATTAATTTTAGATGAGCCTACTAATGATTTAGATATTGCTACGATTAATATTTTAGAGCAATATTTAATGGATTTTAAAGGTGCTTTGATATTTGTAAGTCATGATAGATATTTTACAGATAGACTTGCTACTAAGCTTTTTGCCTTTTCAAATCAATCAATTGAAATTGAAACTATGAAATTTAGTGAGCTTTTAGAATTAAACGATGAATTAAGCGAGTTAAATAGTGAAATAGAAAATGATAAAGAAAAACCAGTAAAAGTTGAGCGTAAAAAAAGCGTAAAATTAAGCTATAAACAAAATAAAATCCTAGAAGAACACCCAGTTAAAATTGAAGAGATTGAAAAAGAAATTAGATTATTAAATGAATACTTAAGCGACCCTACAAAATATGAAAAATATGGGATATTGGCTCTTAATGAAAGACTTGAGAATTTAAATCAGGAATTAGAGCTTTTAGAAAATGAGTATTACGAAGTTTTAGAACTTACAGAAAGGTTAGAAAATGTTGATAATTAGTATAATTAGTGTAATTTTTGTGATTGAAACAATACTTAAATTACTTGAAATAAATCATATTAAAACAAAAACAAATAAAGGTTTTTTAAGTGATGAGCAATTTATAGAATTTAAAAATTTAGCTATAGTTGAGCATAAATTTTCAATACTAAATAATTTTTTAGCACTTATTTTAAATTGCGTATTTATATTGGTGTTATTTAATGTATTAAAGGTTCATTTTGAGCCTAATTCACTGCTTGATAATACTATTTTAGTTTTATTGTATTTTATTATAAATTCTTGCATTCTAACTTGCTTAGATTATTATAAAACTATGGTTGTTGATACCAAGCACGGCTTTAATAAAAAAACTCCTAAAATGTATTTTAAAGACCTTTTAAAATCATTAATCTTATTAGTAATTATAGGTGGAGCTTTAGTTTATATTTTGCTTTTTGCTATTGCTAAATTAGGCGAGTTTTGGTGGATAGGTGGCTTTGTTATTTTATTTATTTTTAGTCTTTTAGCTATGGTTATTTATCCTAATTTTATAGTTCCATTGTTTAATAAGTTAAGCCCTGTAGAAGGTGAATTAAGAGATGATATTGCAAAATTATTAGATGAATGTGGCTTTAAAAGTAATGGGGTATTTAGTATGGACGCTAGTAAAAACGATACTAGACTTAATGCTTATTTTGCGGGTATGTTTGGAGCAAAAAAAGTAGTTCTTTATGATACTTTAATCAATGCTATGAGTAAAGATGAATTACTTGCCGTATTAGCTCACGAATTAGGGCATTTTAAACATAAAGATATTTTAAAAATGCTTTTTATAAGTGGTTTAAATCTATTAATTACCTTTGCGTTTTTTGGATATTTTTCAAGTTTTTTTGAAAATCAATTTAATTTAGAAGGTTTTGTATCTAGCCCGTTGTTTGCTTTTATTATGGTAGGCTCGGCAATTTCGTTTATTTTAAGTCCTATTTTAAATTCTATTTCAAGAAAAAATGAATTTAGTGCAGATAAACACGGAGCAATAAAAACTAGCAAAAACGATATGATAAGTGCTTTAAAGGTATTAGCTATTCATAATAAAGCCTTGCTAGATCATAACGCTATTTATGAAATGATTTATAAAACTCATCCGAGTTTAAGTAGAAGAATAAGTGCATTAAATGATAGCCACATTTAACGAATTAAAAGCCCTAAGCAATGAAGTAATTGCAAGACAGATTATAATGGAGTATTTTTCATATTCAATGCTTGAATATTCAGTCGCAAGGGCAAATGTGATAAATCCAAGCGATAAAATTAAACTTTTAAGTATTGCAAACGAATACAAAAACGGCACTCCATTGCAATACATATTCTCAAAAACTTATATAAAAGATTTAGAATTTAAATGTGCTAAAGGAGTGTTAATTCCTAGAAATGATACTGAAATACTAATAGATTTAGCAATAAATCTAATAAATCAAAATAATATAAAAAATATTTTTGAAATAGGTTTTGGAAGTGGGATTATTAGTATATTTTTAAAATTATTTACAAAAGCAAATATAAAAGCTTGTGATATAAACAAATTAGCCTTAAAACTAGCCAATGAAAATGCTAAATTGCATAATGTAAATTGTGATTTTTTTATTAGCGATTTTATGAAAGTTAATTTTAAAGACTATGAACTAATTATCTCAAATCCTCCATATATTAGCACCGAATATAATTTAGATAAATCAGTATTAAAAGAGCCTAAAACAGCGCTTTTTGGTGGTAAAAAAGGATATGAGATATTATTTAAAATAATTGATAAATGTTATTTAGAAAATGTGAGATTTTTAATGTGCGAATTTGGATATGATCAAAAAGAAATCCTAAATGATTATCTAAAAGAAAAGAATTTTAAGGCTAGTTTTTATAAAGATTTAAATGGTTTTGATAGAGTTTTTATAGCAGAAAGGTTAGATTATGAAAAAAATTAATGATTTTTTATTAGCTGGAATAATTTTTGTAGAATTATTCATAGGAATTGTTGTTGCTCCTATTATTTTTTATCCTAGTGCAATTATTGGAGATGGGATTTTAAGCCACTTTCAAAGCGGACTTTTGATGACACAAGTGTTTGTAAAATTTAATTATTTGTTACTTTTCGTAAGCTTTTTAAATATTATTTATGAAAGTATTTCAAATAAATTATTTAGTTTAAAGCCAATTTTAAGCCTAATAATTTTGATTTTAGCCTTAGTGTTTGTATTTTATCATACAGCTAATGTGCTTGATATGCAGGCTTTAGGCATTACTGATAGTAAAGATTTTAATGATAATCATAAGCAAAGTGAAATGATTTTTAAAGTTATGGTTATTTTACAATTAATATTATTTTTTACTAAGAAAAAAGAAAAATAGGCTATAATCGGCAAAATTTAAAAGGAGTTTAGTATGCAAATTAACAATAACATACAAAGCAATGTCTTAATGGCTCAAAATAAACCTACTCAAAAAGTTGAAGATACTTCGGTAGAACAACTAAATGAGAAAAAAGTAAGTGAAGAAAAATTAAGCGAGAAAAAATATCAAGAAATCAGCACTCAACAAGATGAAATGATTTCAAAAATTCAAAATAATAATACAAATAAAGTTGATTTGAAAAATGATTTAGAAAAAATAGAAAATAGTTTAAAAACAGCAAATAACAATAACGATAGATTTAAAAATGAAGATTTTTCTAAATTAAACGCTAATTTTTTAAAGCAAAATGAAGAAAGTTTTAAAAACGCTCAACAAGTTAATTTTAACCAAACTCAAATAGCGTCATTATTGGCGTAATTTTAAGGGTTTTTAGCCCTTAAAATTGATATTCAAGAGATTTTGAAATTCTTTGTATTTTAGCGCTTCTTGTTTCTTCATTATTTAAAGTAATTTCCATATCAATGTTTGTCTTTTTACTAGCAGTATTTATTATTTTGTAAAAATATAAAAAATCATTTTTATAAGGCAAATTAAATTCATTTTTTGGCAGTTTTAAAAATTGAACCAAATACCCTTCAATTATTATATGTTCAATTTCATTTTTACTAGCAATCACAAAATAATCGTTATTATCCTTAACTCCTAAATAACTAATAATGCAATCATTTACATAATAAGACCTTAGCATTATTTCTTCTTTTGAATTATAAAATTCATCATTTTGCCTAACACAAGCTGTAAAACATATCAAAATTACTAAAAATAAAGCTTTTTTCATTACTTCTCTTTCGTTTAATTTATAAATTTATAATTTTTAATAAAAAAGGTTAATCAATGAAAAAAGCATTCGCATTTACTGGCCCATCAAATTCGGGCAAAACTACACTAATTTGTAAAATTTCAGAGCATTTACAAAAGCTTGGCTTAAAGGTAGCAATAATTAAGCACGACCCAAAAGATAAAGCAGTATTTGATACAAATGGTAAAGATAGTTTTAAATTCTATCAAACGGGTGCTGAAGTTGCAGTTTTAAGCCCTGTAAAAACTACTATTTTTTATCACGAAAGCTTAGAAATAGAGCAAATAATAAAGCAATTTAGTGCTGATATTGTTTTAGTTGAAGGACTTAAAAGTTTGCCTTTACCAAGATTATGTGTGTTTTGCAAAGAAGTTGATGAGAGTTATTTAGAATATTCTTTAGCATTAGCTAGTTATTCTAATAAAGATTATGGTTTAAAGCAATTTAATTTAGATGATATTGCTAGTATTAGTGAATTTGTTTTAAATAATGCTAAGGAGATTTAATGCAAGAAATAATAGAAGCTATAAAACAAAGCGTTTTAAAGATTAAGCAAAGCTTTGATAACCCTGAATATGGCTATACAGAATTAAGCAATGCTAGCGGGGATTTACAACTAAAACAAGATGTATTAAGCGATATGATAATTACAAACGAGCTTAGTAAAATTGGCTCAATTAAAGCAATTATCAGTGAAGAAAAAGAAAATCCGCAATTTTTATACGATGATGCAAAATATATAGTTGCGTATGACCCACTTGATGGCTCTTCTTTATTTGATGTTAATTTTGCAGTAGGAAGTATATTTGCTATCTATGAAAATACTGCAGAGCCTAATAGTTTAAAAGCAGCTATTTATTCAATTTATGGTCCTAGAACCCAATTAGTAGTTTGTATAAATGAGCCAAAATTATATGAATACGATGGAAAAGAATTTAAATTCTTAAAAGATTTAAAACTAAATGAAAAAGGTAAATTAAACGCAACAGGCGGCACTCAAAAAGATTGGAGCAAGGCTCATAAAGCAATGATTGATAAAATATTTAGTGATGGATACCGCTTAAGATATAGTGGTGCTATGGTTAGTGATTTACATCAGATTTTAATAAAGGGTGGGGGATTATTTTCATATCCAAATACAAGCGAAGCTACATTAAATGATGGTAAATTAGGAAAACTTAGGGCTTTATTTGAAGTATTTCCTTTCGCTTATATTTACGAAAAAGCTGGTGGATTTTCAAGTGATGGGATAAAAGGCTCTAAAGGATATGAGAGTTTGCTTAATTTAAAATTTAGCACAATTCACGCAAGCACACCTTGTTATCTTGGCTCAATCAGTGAAAAGGCATATTTAGATGAATATTTATGAGAGTAATTTGCAAATTGCTAAAAAGAATTTGCAAGATTGCCAACAAAAAACGCAAAATAAATTATCTTGTATAGATTGTGAAAAGCTCTGTGAGTGCGATATAAGAAATGCTTTTGTAAAGGCTACTTATGAAAATATGTCGCAAGGTGCTTCACAAGATTTTAATTTTTAAGGATTTAGATGAAAACATATATTACAACTCCAATTTATTATGTAAATGACAAAGCTCATATAGGTCACGCATACACTACTATAATTGCTGATACGCTTGCAAGATTTGCTAGACTTAAAGGAGATGAGACTTTCTTTTTAACAGGCACTGATGAGCATGGTCAAAAAATAGAAGAAAGCGCTATCAAAAACAACGAAAGCCCAAAAGCTTATGCTGATAAAGTTAGTAAAAGTTTTAAAGATTTGTGGGCTGAACTTGAAATTAGTAATGATTATTTTATTAGAACAACTGATGAAAATCATAAAAATTGTGTTCGTAAGATTTTTTTAAAAATGTATGAAAAAGGCGATATTTATAAAGATGAATACGAAGGTCATTATTGTGTATCTTGCGAGACTTTTCATACAAAAACTCAATTACTTGATAATGATAAATGTCCTGATTGTAAAAAGCCTACTAGAATTTTAAAAGAAGAAAGCTATTTTTTTAGATTAAGCAAATACCAAGATAGATTATTAAAATGGTATGAAGATAATCCTACTTGCATTATGCCAGCTAGCAAAAAAAACGAAGTAATAGCATTCGTAAAACAAGGCTTAAGGGATTTATCGGTAACTAGAACTAGCTTTTCTTGGGGTATAAAAATACCTGATGAATTAAATGATAGTAAGCATATAGTTTATGTATGGCTTGATGCCTTGAGTAATTATTTGAGTGCTTTAGGGTATTTAGATAATGATGAAAAAATGTCTTTTTGGCCTGCAAATATTCAATTAGTTGGTAAAGATATTTTAAAATTCCACGCAATTTATTGGCCTTGTTTTTTAATGAGCCTTGATTTAGAGTTGCCTAAAATGATAGGAGCGCACGGCTGGTGGACGGTTGAAGGCGAAAAAATGAGTAAAAGTGTAGGAAATGTAATAAATCCTATTGATGTTAAAAATGAATTTGGCAATGAGCCTTTAAGATATTTTTTATTATCTCAAATGCCTTTTGGAAATGATGGAGATTTTAGCAAACTTGCAATGGTTAATAAAATAAATGCTGAATTAGTAAATGAATTAGGTAATTTATTAAGCAGAAGCATATCAATGGCTAAAAAATATTTTGATTTGAAAGTGGAATTTGAATCAGGATTTAGCGAAGAATTAAATAAGGCAAATGAATATTTTAAAGCAAGTATAAATGCTATAAATGAGCTTAGAATGAATGAATATATAAGCGAAATTATGAAAGCTTTAAGTATAGCAAATGCGATGGTTTCAAAATATGAGCCTTGGACTATGATGAAAAACAACGAAAGCAAACAAACTCAAAGCTTATTAGCAGTAATTTTTAACATTTTAAAAAATGCTAGTATTTTATTAAGTCCTGTTATGCCAAAAGCTAGTGCAAAAATAGCTAATGCTTTAGGAGTAAATATTCATACTAAAACATATAACGATATGTTTAATTTACAAAAAGAATTTAATTTAAACGAATGCGAACATTTATTCTCAAGAATTGAGCTTAAAATTGAAAGCAAAGAAGAAGTAAAACAAGAATTAAAAGAGCCAAAAATCAAAATTGATGATTTTGCAAAAATCAAAATGCAAGTAGCAACCGTCTTAGAATGTGAAAATGTAGAAGGTAGTGAGAAATTATTAAAATTCCAACTTGATTTAGGAACTGAAAAAAGACAAGTTTTAAGCGGAATTGCGAAATATTATAATGCTAAAGATTTAGTTGGCAAACAAATTATTTTACTTGCTAATTTAGAGAGTAGAAAAGTATTTAAGCATTTAAGTGAAGGTATGATTTTAAGTGCTAAAAATTCAGATGAAAGCTTAGTTTTATTAACACCGCTTACTAAATGTGAAAATGGTGCTGTGATTGGATAACAATTGGAAATAACTAATTTTTCAGAATTAATTAATGCAAAAATTATTAATAAGCCTAGTGTTTCTAGGCTTAAAGATTTTTGCCTTAATTTAAATAGCGTTACTAATGCTAGTGCGTTTTTTACTGATAAACAAGCATTGGCAAATGAAGCTATTAAAAAAGGTGCTTATGCAATAATTAGCACTAAGGATTTATCAATTAGTGATAAAGAAGTAGCATTTTTAAAAATAAATGATTTTGAATTTGCTTTAACAAGATTGCTTGCGTTTTATTCAATTGATAAAAGGGTGGTTTTATTAGATGAATTAAGCATAGAATGTTTAAATAGGCTAAATATTACTACTTTAAAAAATGACTTATTTTATGATTTTGAAAATATTTTAAAAAATAACTTAATCTTTTGCTCAAGCAAGGAATATTTAGATAAATTAAGCTTAAGCTATGAAAATGTAAAGTATTCTTATGAAATTATTAAACGCTCTAGTTTTTTTTATCAAGATTTAATATTAAATGATGAGTATTATTACAATGTTTTTATACCTATAATATTTACAGAACAATTTGCGAAAATCAATGTATTTAAAGAACTAAATATCAATTATTCAAATCTTAAATTATTAGATTTTATATTTTTAAATGATAATAATGAAATAGTCAAAATGAGCGAAGGCTCTAAGGTTGTGTTTTTTGAAAATAACGAATTAATCATTAGCGAAATCAAAAAACATTTAAATTTATTTGAAATCACCGAAATAAAAAATCATACTTATATGTTATATAAAGGCGATAAAAATAAATTTATTAATGAATTAAATGTATTTAACGAAGGGTTATTTTTATGATTTATATAGTTTCTTTTGCGTTTTCTTTTTTGATGCTTTATTATTTAGCTTTAGTATTGCAGTTAAATAATTATAAATTTAAAAGAGTTTTATTTAATTTTTCTAAAAAGCGTTGGCATTTTTATTATTTAATAGCACCATTTTTACTCTATGTAATTACTTGTGATATTAATCATTTTTTAGCCTTAGGAGTAGCTATAATTTATCTTTTAGCTTTAATTTTTTTAGCAAAAAATATTGATAAACCTTTAGTATTTACAGCTAGGATTAAGAGATTATTTTTATTTAATTTATTAGGTGCTTTTGTATTTACCCCAATTCATTTTTATTACAAACTTGACCCACATACCTTAGATATTATAATTTTTGCATTTTTACTTTCGTATATTTGTGAGTATTTTGTAAATAAGAGTTTTTATGATAAAGCTTATAATAAAATAAGCAATTTAAAAGATTGTAAAGTAGTATTAATCACTGCAAGTTATGGCAAAACAAGTATCAAACATTACCTAGCTAGTATTACTAAAAACTATTTTAAAATTCATTATGCTAAAGGAAGTATTAATACTCTTTTAGGACTTATTAAAGATATTAATGAAAACCTAGACCCAAATACAAATTTATTAATAATAGAAGCAGGTGCTAGAAAAAAGGGCGATATAGAAGAAATCACAAAATTAGTTCGCCCACATTATGTAATAATAGGACAAATTGGCACAGCTCATTTAGAATATTTTAAAAATATAGAGAATACTAAAGAAGTTAAAAAAGAAGCCCTAAAAAGCACTAGATTGGAATTAGCAATCACTCATAGTAGTGTAGGTGAGAGCTTTAGCTATGATAGTGCTTTAAGTGAGATAAAAGCTAGTTTAGATGGGCTTAGTTTTAAATGCAATGATGAAAAATATTTTGCTAATTTATTAGGTAGTTTTAATGCTAGTAATTTATGTGCTTGTATTTACCTAGCTAAGGCTTTAGGTTTAAATTACGAGCAAATTAGCAAAGAAATAGCTAATTTAAAAGCTACAGAACATAGATTACAAATCATCTCTCGTGAGCCAAAATTTATAATTGATGATGGGTTTAATGGTAATTATGATGGTATGAGTGATAGTTATAGAATAATTAAAGATTATAACTTAGGCAAAAAAGTCTTAGTTAGTCCAGGGATAATTGAAGCAAGTGAAGAGTTAAACAAAAAACTATGCGAAATAATTAATGAATGTTTTGATTTAGCAATTATTACAAGTGAGACTAATGCTAGAATATATGATGAGAATTTAAAAATTAAAAAAATCATTCTAAAAGATAAAGCAAAATTAATTGAAACTTTAGCTAATGAAACTAAAGAAAAGGATTTAATAATATTCTCAAATGACGCTCCTAATTTCATATAAAATAGAATAAAATTATTAGCTAAAAAATTTTTTAGATAATAATTTTTATTATTTACCAATTATTATCCTATCTTATTTATTATTACTTCACATTTTTAAAAGGAGATATAATGAAACAATTAACAACGGATTTTGGTAACCCAATAGGTTCAAATCAAAACTCACTTAGTGCAGGTGCAATGGGACCGCTTTTAATGCAAGATTATCAGTTGATTGAAAAACTTGCTCATCAAAATAGAGAAAGAATTCCAGAGCGTGCAGTTCATGCAAAAGGAAGTGGAGCTTATGGAGAATTAAGAATAACACAAGATATTAGCAAATATACAAAAGCAAAAGTTTTTGCTAAGGGTGAAGTTACTCCACTTTTCTTACGCTTTTCAACAGTTGCAGGTGAAGCAGGTGCAGCTGATGCTGAAAGAGATGTTCGTGGCTTTGCGATTAAGTTTTACACAAAAGAAGGTATTTGGGATTTAGTAGGTAATAATACTCCTACATTTTTCTTAAGAGATGCTTATAAATTCCCTGATTTTATTCACACTCAAAAAAGAGACCCAAGAACTCATTTAAGAAGCAATAATGCGGCGTGGGATTTTTGGACTTTAACTCCTGAAGCACTACATCAAGTAACAATTCTTATGAGTGATAGAGGAATTCCTGCATCATATCGTCATATGAATGGATATGGTTCTCATACTTATTCATTTATTAATGATAAAAATGAAAGATTTTGGGTTAAATTTCACTTTAAAACCAAACAAGGAATTAAGTGCTTAACAAATGAAGAAGCAGAAAAAATCATAGCAAAAGATAGAGAATCTCATCAAAGAGATTTATACGAGAATATTGAAAAAGGAAATTTCCCTGTTTGGAGCGTAAAAGTTCAAATCCTTGCAGAAAACGAAGTTGAAAAACTTGGATTTAATCCATTTGATTTAACAAAAGTATGGCCTCATAGCATTGTTCCGTTAATTGAAGTTGGAGAAATGATATTAAATCGCAATCCACAAAATTACTTTAATGAAGTAGAGCAAGCTGCATTTAGCCCAAGCAATATTGTTCCAGGTATAAGCTTTAGCCCTGATAAAATGCTTCAAGCTAGAATTTTTAGCTATCCTGACGCACAAAGATACAGAATTGGTGCAAACTATCATCAATTACCTGTAAATAGAGCTAGAAATGAAGTTAGCACATATAATGTTGCAGGTGCTATGAATTTTGGTATAGGTGATAATTTAGCTAATGGTGCTTATTATGAGCCAAATACTTTAGGTGGTGCAAGTGAAAATGCTAAATATCTTGAGCCTGATTTGGCAATAGGTAATAGTGCAGCTAGATATGCTCCGCTTGATAATGATTTTTATACACAACCAAGAAATCTATTTAATATCTTACCTGCTGATGAAAAAGAAAGACTATATAAAAATCTAGCAGCAAGTTTTGATGGTGTAAAAGATGAAATCATTGCAAAAGCTCTAGCACATTTTGAAAAAATTAGCCCTGAATATGCAAATGGCGTAAGAAAAGCTTTAGGAAAATAAAATGCAATTAAGTAGTGCCGAATTAGCAAGATACGATGAATTATGTAAAATGGCGTTGGATTTTGCAAGAAATAATGATTACAACACTCTCCTTAACATGATAAAGGCAGGATTTAATGTTGATTTTAAAGACCATCGTGGAAACACACTTTTAATGTTGGCTTGTTATAACGGCTCTTACGAATGCGCTCAAATGCTTATTAGCAATGGTGCAAGTGTTGATATGAAAAATGATAAAGGTCAAACTCCACTAGCTGGAGTTTGCTTTAAAGGTTATTTAAATATCGTAAAACTGCTAGTAGAAAACGGAGCAAATATTGATGAAAACAATGGTTTAGGAATGACTCCTTACACATTTGCTTTAATGTTTGGAAGAACTGAAATTGCTGAATATTTAGCTTCGCAAAAATCTAGTATATTAAAAAAATTAACGTTAAAACTCTTAAAACTCTTCAAAAAAGTATAAAATTTAAAAGCAAATAATATTTTTTTATAAATAATTAATATTATTTGCTATTTTATGATATATTTTGCAAAAAATTTTAAAGGAGATAAAATGTTAAATTGTAACAATCTAAATTCTTTTGTATTATTCACTAAAGCCCATTGACCCTTACTCTTATTTTTTAATTTCCCAATTTTTATTATTGTTTATTTTTTTAGTTTTTTATTTTTAGCATTTTAAGCTTTATAGCTTTATTTTATTTGCTTGAAAATAAATTTGTTTTATTGTTTTTAAAGGAAAAATTATGAAAAAATTTATTATTTTATTAGCATTTGTAATGCAAATTTTCGCACAAGATTTGATTAAAGTTGGAATTGACCCAGCATATGCACCATTTGGATATATGAAAGATGGTAAAGCATATGGATTTGATATAGATTTAGTAAATGAAATGGCTAAGATATTGGATATTAAAGTGGAATTTGTTCCTATGGATTTTGATGGTTTAATAAGTGGTTTAAAACTTAAAAAAATTGATATGATAGCTTCAGGACTTAGAAATACACCAGAAAGAGCTAAGAGCGTTGAGTTCAGTGATTTTTACTACATAAGTAGTAATTATTTTTTAAAACAATCTTCAAGAACTGATATTATTGAAATTAATGGACTTACTATAGGAGCACAATTAGGCTCAATTCAAGCTGATATATTAGCTAGATTTAAAGATGTAAAAATATTTTTAAATGCTGATACTTCAAATTTAATCTTAGCATTAGTTGGTGGAAAAATTGATTCTGTTTTAGTAGATAAAACTGTAGCCAAAGGATATTTAAGAAATTATAAAAATTTAGTTGTATTTAAGAAAACTGAAGAAAAAACTGATGGTCTTAGTTTTGCTTTTGCTAAAGGAAATACAAAGTTAAGAGATGAATTTAATAGGGCACTTAAAATTATAAAAGATAGTGGAATTTATGATAATTTAATAAAAAAATATGATATGGAATAAGGAAAAATTATGAAAAAATTAATTATTTTATTAGCATTTGTAATGCAAATTTTCGCACAAGATTTGATTAAAGTTGGTATGTCGCCTGGTTTTGCTCCGTTTGGATATATAAAAGATGAAAAAATCGTTGGCTTTGATATAGATTTAGTAAATGAAATAGCTAAAGTATTGGATATTAAAGTGGAATTTGTTCCTATGGATTTTGATGCTTTAATGGGTGCTGTTAAATTAGGCAAAATTGATGTGATAGCTTCAGGACTTAGTAATACTCCTGCAAGGGCAAAAAATGTTGAGTTTAGTGATATTTATTACACTGGTTCAAATTGTTTTTTAAGATTAAAATCAAGAACTGATATTAAAGATTTAAATAATTTAGTAGTAGGAGTGCAATTAGGTTCAATTCAAGCTGCAATGCTTAATGAAATTCCTTCGGCAAAACCATTTTTAAATTCTGAGATTTCAAATCTAATCCTAGCATTAGTAAATGGCAAAATAGATGCTGTTATAGTTGATAAATTAGTAGCTAGAGGATACTTAAATACCTATAAAGAAATTGAAATATTTAAAGATTTAAAAGAAAAAGGTGGCACTAGCTTTGCATTTGCTAAAGGTAATATTAAATTAAGAGATGATTTTAATAAGGCTTTAGAAATTGTAAAAAGTCAAGGAATTTATGAAAAATTATTAGAAAAATATGAAATGTGATATTTTTTAATACAAATTTTGTTAATTTTGTTACAAATAGTAACGAAATTAACAAAAAAA
>NZ_JAHCZC010000048.1:0-14319 GCF_018501135.1 Campylobacter sp. 2018MI13
ATCTTAATCTTTGTTTATATGAAACTAGAAAAAATGATGATTATTATGAAGTATTATTTGATGATTATGCTCTTGTTTTTATAAACGATGGATATAAAATGATACATACTAAAAAGCAAGATTTTACAATTAATAAAAACGAGATTTTGTTTTTTACAAAAGGCTCATATCTGATAAAAGACTGCGTAGAAAATAACTATTATAATTCAATTATAATTTGTTTTAAAGAAAGTATTTTAATAGAGCTAATTTATAAATATAAAGCCCTTTTAAATAGCAATTTTACAACCAATGAGCATATTTTTAAGCTAAATTCTAATGAATTATTAAGCTCAATTTTTACATCATTTTTACCTTGTTTTAGTTTTAAAACCAATGAAGATATTTTAAAATTAAAATTTGAAGAATTATTTTTAGCCCTACTTTATAGCAAAAACAATCAAAGTTTTTTATCATTTTTAAAGACCATAATCACCAATTTTAAACTATCTTTATATCAGATATTTTCGTATTGCGAACAAGATTTTCAAAGTGTAAATGATATGGCAAAAATATCTAATATGTCCTTAACTACTTTTAGCAAAAACTTCAAACAAAGTTTTGGAATTAGCCCTAAAGAATGGCTTGATAATAAAAAATTTGAAAAAGCAAAATTCTTATTAGAATTTTCAAACAAAAACATTACAGAAATATGTTTAGAAGTAGGATTTAACTCCCCTGCTTGGTTTATTTCACGCTATAAAAAAAGATATAATAAAACCCCAAAACAATTTCAAAAATCAAAAAACTTATATTTTTTACATTAAAACTATTAGAAATAAAATTCTTTTTTCCTTATAATTTTTCAAAAATTATTTAAGGAGAAAAGATGAAAAAATATATTTTAAGTATAGCATTACTTGCTAGTATGAATGCAATGGAAGTTAAAGAAATCAATGCTTTTGCTTCGCCTGAGAGTGTTGTGGCAAATAAAGATTATGTATTTGTCTCAAATGTAGGTCAAAAAATTGAACCTTTAAACAAGGATTTAGATGGTTATATAAATATAATCTCAAAAGCTGATGATAAAATCAATGTATTTGTAAAGAATTTAAATGCTCCAAAAGGTATGAAGATTATTAACAATACACTTTATGTTGTAGATATTGATACTTTATACGGCTTTGATATAACAAGCAAAAAAGAAGTATTTAAGCTAGAAATTAAAGGTTCGGTATTTTTAAATGCAATTGAGAGCTTAGACAATGATACTCTTTTAGTAAGTGATACTGGCACTTATACGATTTTTGAAATCAATTTAAAAGATAAAAACTATAAAACTTTTATGAATATTGACAAAAGTTATGGTGGTCCTAATGGCTTATTGATTGATAAAAATTCTTTATATGTCGTAGGGTATGATCCTAGTGAAAAAGATGGCGGAGCTATTTTAAAAATTGATTTAGCTAGTAAAAATATAGAAAAACTAAGTGATAATTTAGAGCAATTTGATGGAATTGTTAAAATTAATGATGATATTTTAGTATCTAGCTGGGGTAAAGAGCTAAATGGTTATATTTATAAACTTAATCAAAATAAATTAGAAAAGCTAGATTTAAAAGCACTTAAAGGACCTGCTGATATGTTTTATGATAACTCTACAAACACACTTTTAGTGCCTGAAATGGCTAATAATTCTTTATTAAAAATCAAATTATAATTAGAATTTACTATGAGAAAATCTCTCATAGTAAATCAAAAACTTAAAGCACTTTTGACCTCATCGCTAGCCATTTCTATACTCCAAGCAGGTTCAAACACTAAATCAATATCAACACTATCTATTCCATCTACACTTAAAACAGAGTCTTTTACCCAAGTTATCAGTAAATCGTGCATAGGACAAGACTTAGTAGATAAGGTCATAGTGATTTTACAATATGAATTATCAATTTGTATATCATAAATAAGCCCTAAAGCTAAAATATCAAAACCCACTTCAGGGTCAATTACATTTGAAATTGCATTAACTACTTGCTTTTTCATTCTTTGCTCCTTTGTAATTTATATAAGTAAAAAAATTGATTACATTAATTAAAAGACCTATATTTAACGCTATATACAAATAAATTGATGAACTAAAATAAAGAGAAATTACTAAGCATATATTAATTAGCATAGCAAAAAAAGCTGCTTTTTTAATCACCATATCATCTAATAAAGGGACTTTTATTTTTCCGATTAATTTTGAAATAAAATGAAACCATATTAAAAATGGCAAAATCTTATAAATATGTGCGATTATAAAAGGTAAAATCGTTGCAAAAATTAATAATTTAATAGCTAAAGCATAGTCTAAAACATAAAATTCTCTCATCGCTAAAAACGAGCCAATACAAGCAAAAACAATATTTAAATTCCAATAATCTTTAGCCTTTCTTGTTCGTATTTTAAGTATATATAAACACCAAAATACAAAACAAGCTAGGGAAAAAATCGCTATACTTTTATGAAAAAATGCTAAAAAATACGCCACTAAACTAAGCCATAATAAATAATTTTTATGCTTATGAGTTAGTGCAAACATTGGCAATAATACACTAGCAGCACCTATACAAATAAACAAAATAAAACCTAACATAAAATATATATGAAGATGAAGAATTAGTTCATAGTCTAAATATATAAGCCCGTTTAAAATAAGCACAATTAAACCAGCACAAACTAAGCCTAATGCTAAAAAAACAACCCCACAAAATAAAGCACTTTTAGCAATATTATTAAAATCAAAAAATGATATTAAAAACAGCACAATAAAATAAAAAACACTTAAAATCATAGCAAATACGCTATATTTTAGTAATTCCAAATCATAATTTAAAAACGAATACATAATAAAGGCTAAAGAGATATTGCAAATAAAACTCACAAAAAACACACCTTTTATACTAAAGAATGCTTTTTCATAAATTACCGAGCTTAATTGATAAAGGCTACCTATTATTATATTTAAAGCAAATCCAGCAAAAAAACAATGTAAAAACGCTTTAAATTGATAACTCTCAAAATCGTAATTTGAATAAGAAAATAAAAACATAAAAGCTAATAAATAGCAAAATGCAAATATAAAATAAATAGCCACCACTTTAAATGGTGGTGCGAATGCGTTTAACATAACTTAGCCCTTATGGATGGTCTTTACAAGCTTCATCAAAATTGCTATGCTCTTTAATTTTAGTAAATACTAGCCAAAAAAGTCCATCTTTTTGTGTAGTTTGAATATCATAATATGGCTTCACGCTAGGAAGTAAGCCTAAAGGATTTTTATGATTTAGCATAATTAATTTTTGATTAGGCTTTAAATTATTTAAGCCAACTCTAGCATTTATCATAGGTTCAGGTGGCATACACTGACTACTATCAAAAGCTAAATATTCATCATTCTCATAAAACTCAACCGTAGCATTTGCTAAACTAACTTTTTTCCAAGATTTAAAATCAAACATTTTTTCTCCTTTTTTCTCACTATTCTAAAAAAGTTTAAAAATTTTGACTTTGACTTAAGTCAATTTGAAGTTCAAAAAAAGAAAAATTAAATACTTAAATAAATTTTTAAATCAAATTCCTAAATATTTATTTGCTATAATAAACCTTATTTTTACAAGGTTAAATATGAATATAAATCAAATAATTAATTTTAAATTTAATTTTAAAAAGATTTTATACAAAGCTTTATTTATTGTTTTTATAATAATTCCACTTTTATATATTTTAATTATGAGTTTATATTTATTAGAATTTAATCCACAAAAATATAGTAAAAACCCAGAAGCAAGTGAAAAATTTTTAACCGGATATTTATTTATTGATATTGCAAATACATTAAATATATTTTTTAAATATGATAGCTTTATTGTAAGACCTTTTTTAAATATAGCTAAAAATTATTATGATGAAGGTAAAAAGCTCTTGCCAGATGATAGTATTGAAGATATTATGTGGTGGGTTTTGTATTATAAACGCATGTATGGTTTAACTAATAAAACACAAGATTATAGTATGTTAGACAAGCTAAGCTACGATGATTATCAAGAAATCTATGAAATGATAAAAAGAGTGCCTTATGGCAATATTTATTATGATGTGGATATTATGACAGAATATAGACTATCTAATATGCTTGGTTTGGTTATGCTATATACAAATTATACATCAAATAGAGCTTATGAATATTATATAAAAGATTATGATAAAGCAAGTGAAATTTATGAGCTTTTAAATATAGCTTTTAATAAATACTATACATATCAAGCAGAGAAAAAATTGAATTACGCACTATATTTAGATGTCATGATAGATCTTTTAAGCACTTCGGCATTTAAATATTATAGTGAAAACAATTACTACGATGGAACTTCAAAAATAGATGTTACTAATATACCTTTACCTGATTATATTTGTAATGCTACAGACACAATAAAAATTAATGAATACTTTAAAAAAGCTATTTTATTTACAGACGAAAGTAAGTTATTTATAAGGAGTATATATAAAGGTTCTGTTAATTATTTACATGCTTTACATAAATATTGCCCAGAAGATAAGGAAATAAGATACAGAATGCTTAATGTTATTGTTAATAAATTTCAACCAATGTATAAAAAAGGAGAATTAAATGATAGATGAAGTGCTTATACTAGCAATATTAAAAAGCTTTTGAATATATTTTGCATTTATTTTTAGCTGAAGACCACGAAGCCCAGCACTAAGCACAAAATACTCAAGCTCTAAAGCTCTTTCGTCAATAAATCTAACATAATCTTTTTTCATACCAAAAGGCGAACAACCGCCCCTAATATATCCTGTTTTATCCTTTAATTTATCAAGTTTTAAAAGGCTTAAGGATTTTTCTCCTACCGCCTTTGCAAAAGATTTTAAATCTATTTCTAAATCCCCTTGAATACAAGCAACATACAAGGCATTTTTACCCTCGCAAACTATGGTTTTGTAAATATATTTAATATCAATTCCTGTCTTTTTTGCTACGCTAATTGCTGATAAATCATCATCTACTTCGTAGCTTAATAATTCATAATCTATTTTTAAAGTATCTAAAAACCTTGCTGCATTAGTCTTTTTAATCATTTGCTATTCTTTGTCCGAATTTAATCGCACCAACTTGGCATTCAAGTTTTAAATCATCGCCTAAGATTAAAATAGTAGAACCCATCAAAAATCTTCCTAGCATTTCGCCTTTTTTTAAGCTTACATTATCATAGTTTTTCTCATAATCACTTGCATTTTTCATATTAGTTTGCACGCTTGTATCAAAATCAAATTCCATCTTGCCAACATTTACAGCCCCTACAAAAACCATATAAAAAATATCTCCACTATCTTTTTTGCAAGTTAAAACTACACGCTCATTTCTTGAATACAAATTATCATGCTTACTAAGTGCTTTTAAATTAACGCTAAAAAGCTCTGCACAAAAATATTTTAGATTTAAAACCTGCATATTACAAGGACTATGATAATTGTGATAATCCCTTGGGCTAAGATAAATATTTAAAAAATCAAGCTCATTTTTAGGAGTAAAACCTAAAAGCTCTTTAATATCATAATCTTTACCTTTTATACTAAACGCCTTTAAATTTGAGCTTTTTGCATAACTTAAAATAGTGCCATCACAAGGACTTATAAAGCCGCTTTCAAATTCTCTTGGCTTTATTAATCTTCTAGTAAAAAGAGCCAATAAACTATCGTATTCTTTATAATCTTTAAACTCATCTAAAGGTATATTAAAATGCTTTACATAAGTTTTGTTTATATAATTTTGCATAATTTTTGGATATTTTATGCTTACTAACTTACCAAAAATTCTTGAAATTGTTTTTCTCATTATATTCCTTAAAGTCTAATTATTACTATTTCACTAGGTGCTAAAAAGCGTATAGATGGACCCCAAAATCCAGCACCACTACTAACATATAATTTAGTTTTTTTACCGATTTCATAAAGTCCGTGCAAAAATCCTTGCTGCATTAAAACAAAAATACTAAATGGGAAAATCTGCCCTGCGTGAGTATGTCCTGATAAAACTAAATCAAATCTACTCAAATCAAATTCCTTAGCTACAACAGGTTGATGAGCTAATAAAATATTGTATTTAGTATCATTAAAATTTTTATAAATTGGGGCTAAATCCATTGGCATTCCATATTTTGCACCCTTTAAATCATTTATGCCACTAAGCACTATTTTGCCTAAATCTATGCTTTCATTTTCTAATACTTTTATATTAGTTTGCTTTAATTTTGCTAGGATTTTTGTAGCGTCGTGGTAGTATTCGTGATTGCCAGTTACATAAAAACAAGGCTTATTAAAGGTATTTAATAAATCCAAATAATCAATATCATCTATGTTAGTATCTATTAAATCCCCAACAATTACTACATAATCAACTTCTTGTTCGTTGATTTTTGCGATTAATTTTTCTAAAAAATCTTTATGCAAATTCTTGCCTAAATGCACATCACTTATCATTGCGATTTTTATTCCTAAATTAGCATTTAAATCTACATATTTAATAGGTGGAATTTTAATTGCCTTAAATATACCTTGTAAAAAACACCCAAATGCAACAAATAAAACACCTAAATCACAAATCAATTTTAAAGTTTTTCTTCTATTTGTGTCTATATTCTTTACGCTTTTAAAGGCTATAAATTTAACAATATCATAAATTAAAGCGATTAAAAAGAAGAAGAAAGAAAAACCCAAAAGAATTGATAAAGTAGTATAAAGAAAATCAGGCAAAAAATTAGCTCTCATAGAGAACAAAAACACAACATTAGATATGAATAAAACTATGCAAACTACTAAAAAAAAGCCTTTAAATCTAGGGAAAATTACTCTAAATAATTGTCTATAAATATAAGCATTTGCAATAAAAACAGCAACGCAAAATGCAATAGCAAATAATAAATGGTGTAAGCTCATAATTAATTCTCGTAAAGTGATTTTAAATATTTTTCATCATGAATTATTAAGTTTTTATCATCATCAAAACTAATAATCCCATCATTTTTAAACTTAGCTAAAATTCTAGAAAAAGTCTCTGGAGCTAGATTTATAAATGAAGCTAATTGGATATGTTTTATACTCTTAAATACTTCGCTTTGTTCGCAAACTAATTTAGCTAGCTTTGCTTCAGCACTTAAAATCATTTCATTATGAACGAATTCTGATAAATAAATTAACTTTTTTGAAATTCCACTTAATAAAGCTAGAACAAAATCAACCTTAGTTAAAAACTTATTTTTAAGCTCTTCAAAATCAATCTTAATCACTTCCCCACTATTTAAAAAACTAGCACTCGCAGGAAAAGGGATATTTTCAAAATTAGCTAATTCGGCTACAAAAGAAATAGGAGTTAATTTATGCATAAAAATTTCAGCTCCTTTTTGGTTGGTTTTATAAACCTTAATATTTCCTTTAATTAATAAGTGCAAATACTTACTACTTTCACCTTCCATAAATAGCATTTCGCCTTTTTCGTAGCTTTTAAGAATACAAATTTTTGCTAATTCTTCAAGCTCATTTTCGCTAAAATCTTTAAAAAAAGAAATTTTTTTTAATACTTCTTTCATTGGCACTCTTTTTACTTTCTTAAAATAGAATTATGAAAAATCATATCAAGGAATTACAAATGTTTAGATTTGCCCCATCACCTACAGGCGATATGCATATAGGGAATTTAAGGACTGCCGTTATTAATTATGTATGTGCGAAAAAATATAATAAAAAGTTTATTTTAAGGATAGAAGACACAGACACAGCTAGAAATATTCAAGGCAAAGAAGAAGAGATTAAGAGTATTTTAAATTTATTTGGGATTAATTGGGACGAATACTATGTGCAAAGCACTCATCTAGCAACTCATCAAAAATTAGCAGCAAAATTATTAGAAAATGGTTCTGCTTTTAAATGCTATTGCACCGAAGCTGAATTAGAAGAAAAAAAAGAATTAGCAAAAAACGAAAAAAGAGCTTATAGATACGATGGAACTTGCGAGAATTTAAAACAAGATTTAAATAAACCATTCGTAATAAGACTTAAAAAGCCTAAAAACACAATTACTTTTAAAGATGAAATAAAAGGCGTTTTATCATTTGAGCCAAATGATGTTGATAGTTTTGTGATTTTAAGAGCTGATGGGACACCTACATATAATTTTGCATGCTCTATGGATGATATGTGCGAAGGAGTTAGCTTTATTATCCGTGGAGAAGACCATGTAAGCAATACTCCAAAACAAGAACATATAAAGGCGTCTTTAGGCTTTAATGAGAGTCTGCAATATGCACATTTACCTATCATTTTAGACGAAGAAAGCGGTCAAAAAATGAGTAAAAGACAAGAGCATTCAAGCGTAAAATGGCTTTTAAATGAAGGCTTTTTGCCTGATGCGATAGCTAATTATTTACTAGCTTTAGGCAATAAAACCCCTAATGAAATTTTTACGATGGATAATGCAATTTCTTGGTTTGAAATAAGCAATATTTCTAAATCTCCGGCTAGATTTAGTATGGCAAAATTAAGATTTATAAATAGAGAGCATATTAAGATTTTAGATGATGAAATTCTAGCTAGATTATTGTTTAAAGATGAGTTTTTAGCTAAGTTTAGCAATGTAAAAGTATTAGCAAAATTAGCAAAACTTCACTTAGAAGAAGCAAGTACTTTAAATGAAATTAGAGCTAAACTTAGTGGATATTTTCTACCATTTAATATAGTTTTTGCTAACAATTTAGATTTTAGTGAGAGTGCGAAATTATTAAAAGCTGAATTAGAAAAATCAAACATACCTAGCAAATACGAAGAATTTAAACTAAATCACAACGCTAATTTAAAAGGCAAACAATTATTTATGAGCTTAAGATTATTGCTTAGCGGTTCAGCTCACGGCCCTGAATTAGCACAAATTTATGAGATTATGCAACCTTGTATGAGCGAGTTTTTAAAGGTAAAAGATGAGCTTTGCTGATATTGTAGTTTTACTACTTGTATTAATAATAAGAGGACTAAATATTTATTCTTATTTAGTTATTGCCTATTGTTTATTTTCGTTTTTTCCACAAGCTTTTACAAGCCCTATCGGATATAAAATATACAATATTGTATATAAATTAGTAAGACCTGCCTTTGATTTAGTATATATGATAATACCGCCTAGATTTTTAAATATAGGCATGGTAAGTCTTGCCCCTATTGCTGTTTTTGTAGGAATACATTTATTACAAATCGGATTATTTGAATTAGTAAAAATCGTAAAAGGATTATTATGAAAAAATTAATTAGTATATTATTAATTGCTCAAGCTTTATTTTCATATACTTATGAAGAATTAAAAAATGAGCCGAACTCACTTGCTAAGGACTTTTTTTTATATAATTTATTAAAAAATAATGAGATAAAAAAAGAAGATTTAAAAGAATTTAAAACACATATTTTCCGTTTTGCTGGAGTTATGAAAAAAGAATATGAAAAACTAAGCAAAGATATTAAAGAAGAGCCAAAGACATTACCTGCTGATTCTTGCTATAATTATTCAATCAATTCTATAATGAACGCAGATGAAAAATGTCAGATATTTAGACTAAAAGAAATAAATTTTGCAAAAAAGTTAAGCAAAGAAAACCTAATAAAACTAGCAAATATTTATAAACAAAAAGATAAAAATCTAAGCTCACAATTAAGCATATTAGCTAACAAAAACCCTGTGGCAGAAAGCATTAAAAAAGGTGATGGAAAAACCTTAATGAAGCTTTATTATGATGGATATAAGCTAGATGATTTTTCTCCAGGACCACTTACTCGTGCTAGTATGATGGAACACCCTAATGCTTATAAATTTTTAAACTCAGCTATAGTAGATGATAAATATCCAAAAATAAAAGAAAAATTAGCAAGTCTTGATAAAGAAGACGCTAAAGAAGATTTAGCATTTGCATTAGGTTTAAATGCACTTATGTTTAATAAAAATGCCTTAGCAGAAAAATACTTTTTAAGAGCTAATAAAACTTATAAATATAAAAGACCAAAGGATAATGCTTTATTTTTTGCTTATTTAGCTAGTAATAAAACTAGACATTTAGATACTTTGGCAAATAGTGATGATTTAAATATTTATAGTATTTTAGCAAAAGAGCTAACAAATACACCATTACCGACCATCATCACACCAAATCCTACAAAAAGCATAGATTATCCTATAAATAATGCTTTAGTTCAAGCTAGATTTATGAATGACATTAAAAACGCTGATACTCAAAAGCTTAGCGAAATGCAAGAATATTTTAATACCAAAAATACTCAAGGACAATATCTAGTAATTAGCGATAAATTAAGTAATTTTAAAGATAATATTTATCCAATACCATTTCCTGAAGAATTAGCCAATTATAGCGTAGAGCAAAAAGCACTAATTTTAGCTATTGCTAAACAAGAAAGCAGATTTTTACCAGCTTCTGTAAGCACTTCTTATGCTTTAGGTATGATGCAATTTATGCCTTTTGTAGCAAGACATACTGCTAAAGTTGATTTTAATGATAATGATTTTGATGTTACTCAAATGTTTGACCCAAAAATAGCTTATAAATTCGCAAACGCTCATTTAAATACTCTTAAAAAAGGAGTTAAGCATCCTATATTTATAGCTTATGCTTATAACGGGGGCTTAGGATTTACTCAAAGAATGCTAAAAAAAGATTATATGTTTAATCCAAATTCTAAATTAAAATCATACGAACCATTCTTATCAATGGAGCTTGTGCCTTATTTAGAAAGTAGATTGTATGGTAAAAAAGTTTTAGCAAACTATTATATCTACCTAAAAATATTAGGTCAAAATGTAAAAATGAGTGATTTAATAAAACAAATAGATAAAAATCAATAATATAGGTATTTTTACCTATATTATCCTTAGCTTTTGCACTAAATTATAAGAGGAGCTAAAAACCATTTAAAGCTTAAATACTAGTATAAAAACTATATCAAAAAAACAATTCAAATGATTTTAATAATTTACTTTATAATAATTGATATATGCTTTAAATATTGCAGTAATAAAAAATAAATTATATTTTGGGTTTAAAATCGCTATCAAATGTTTTTAAAAATACTTAATTTTTATATATGCTTATTTAAAAACTATATGACTTATTTAAATTCTTAAAAATTATTTTATAAAATATAAGAACTCTTATTTTATATACTTTTCATACTTAATTGTAATTTACAAAATTAATTCAGAGCTTGCAATCTATTTTTGTGTAAAAATATAATATTTACTAAATTTTGCCATCAATAAAAATAAATATTAAAAGATATTTTGAATTAAGATAAATTAGGAATTTCAAATTGAAATTCCTAAAATTAAGGATAAATCCTTGTAAGACTAGTTTTTATAAATTATTATTCTACTTCTGCATCTACTGCATCATCTTTTTCGCTTTTTTTAGCGTCTTTGCTATCATCTTTTTTATAAAGATTTTCAGCTAATTTATGACTTGCGTCGCTTAGTTTTTTCATTTTCTCATCTATTTGAGCTTTTGTTGCGTTTTCATTATTTACTACATCATTTAGCTCATTTATTGCACCTTCAATCTCTTGTTTAATTGCAGGTTCAACTTTATCTCCTAAATCATTTAGGCTTTTTTGAACTTGATGAACTAGGCTTTGAGCTTGATTTTTCGCATCTACTACTTCTCTTCTTAATTTGTCAGCTTCTTTGTTTTTCTCAGCTTCGTTTATCATATTTTTAATCTCTTCATCACTTAATCCACTTGAGCCTGTGATTGTGATATTTTGAGCTTTACCACTTGCTTTATCTAATGCACTTACCGTTAAAATACCATTTGCATCAATATCAAATGTAACTTCAATTTGCGGCACACCTCTTGGAGCTGCTGGAATACCTTCAAGGTTAAAATTACCAAGAGATTTATTATCACGGCTAAACTCACGCTCACCTTGTAAAACATTAATAGTAACTGCACTTTGATTATCTTCTGCAGTTGAGAATGTTTGGCTTTTTTTAGTAGGAATTGTTGCACCTTTTTCTATAATTTTACTCATAACTCCGCCTAAAGTTTCAATTCCAAGACTAAGTGGAGTAACATCAAGTAAAAGCACATCTTTTACATCACCTTGAATAATTCCTGCTTGAGTAGCAGCACCCATTGCAACAACTTCATCAGGATTTACGCTTTTATTTAGTTCTTTTCCAAATACTTTTTTAACTTCTTCTTGAACTAAAGGCACACGAGTTGAACCTCCAACCATTACTACTTCTTTAATCTCGTTTTTGCTAATTCCTGCTTCACTTATAACTTCATTAATTTTTGTAATAGTTTCAGCTACAAGTGAGTCAATCATTCCTTCAAATTGAGCTTTTGTTATTGTTTTTACAAGGTGTTTTGGACCTGTTGCATCAGCTGTAATGAATGGTAAATTCACTTCAGTTTGATTTGTGCTTGAAAGCTCTTTTTTAGCGTTTTCTGCTGCTTCTTTTAATCTTTGTAAAGCCATTTTGTCATTTCTTAAATCAATTCCTTGCTCATTTTTAAACTCAGTTGCTAAGAAATCAATTAATTTATTATCAAAATCATCTCCACCTAAAAACGCATTACCACCAGTTGCTAAAACTTCTACAACACCATCACCAGTTTCTAGAATTGTAACGTCAAATGTCCCACCACCTAGGTCATATACTGCAATTTTTTCAGCACTTACTTTATCAAGACCATAAGCTAGAGCTGCTGCGGTTGGTTCGTTTATAATTCTTAATACATTTAATCCTGCGATTTGACCTGCTTCTTTAGTAGCTTTTCTTTGTGCATCGTTAAAGTATGCTGGAACGGTAATTACTGCATCAGTTACAGATGTTCCTAAATAGCTTTCAGCATCTTCTTTAAGTTTCATTAAAACTTTTGAAGAAATTTCTTGTGGAGTGTAAGTTTTACCTGCAATTTCTATCGCACAAGCACCATTTCTATCTACTATTTTATAAGGTAAATGTTTTGCCGCTTCTTTAGCATTATCTTCATTCATCATAAGACCCATAATTCTTTTAATTGAATAAATTGTTTTTTCTGGGTTTGCTACTGCTTGGCGTTTTGCACTATCACCTACTAAAACTTCACCTTTATCTGTAAATGCTACAATTGAAGGAGTTGTGTTTTTTCCTTCTTTATTTGGAATTACTTTTTTTTCTCCACGCTCATAAATTGCTACACATGAATTTGTTGTTCCTAAATCTATACCTATTGCTTTTCCCATAATTTTCTCCTTTTATTTTGATACGCTTACTTTACAAGCTCTAATTATTCTGTCATTTATCATATAACCCTTTTGAAACATAGCTGCAACACAATTTGGATCAAGCTCTGCTTCAACATGCATCATAGCTTCGTGATAACTAGGGTCAAATTCATCACCTTCATTAGCTACGATTTCTTTAATTCCGTGTTTTGCTAGGATATTTTTAAATAAACTTAAAGTATTATCAATACCTTGTTTAAGTTGTTTTGAAAACTCATCATCTGCTTCAAAATTACTAGCATTTTCTAATGCGTCTAAAACAGGTATTAAATCCTTAAGCAATCCTTCTTGTGCATATAAAACAGCACTTTGCTTATCTTTTTCTAAGCGTTTTTTATAATTTTCAAAATCTGCATTAGCTCTAAGATAAGCGTCTTTTAATTTTGCAAATTCTTCATTTGCCTTATCAAGCTCTGCTCTTAAAGCAATTTCTTCATTACTTAACTCATTTTGTTCGCATTCACAATTTTCATTGCATTCGCAAACTTCTTCGTTATTTACTACATTTTCTTCTTGCGTGGCTTTTTCGCTCATATCGCCTCCCTTAATTGATTTAAAACATTTTCATAGTCTGTAAAAATACTACCTGCAATTATTAAAGAGCTTTTATTTTGCATATAATTACAATCTAATTTAACTCCCATAAAATCAGGTAAAAATAGCTCATCATAAATCAAGTTATTAGTAAAATAATCAAGTAACTTTAAATTCATAATAGAACTAAATGAAGAAAGTTTTACAATATTTGCAAAAATTTTTTCTCCACATATAAATTTAATTTTATTTTTAAAAGAATTTTCAGTCCCTTTTGAAATACCTGCAGCTTTTTAATTTAAATCGGTAGCGTGTGGTTGTTTTTTTATAAATGTAAATCTTTTATCAGCTTATTCTGTTTTATCTAATGGAATATTATACCCCGCCATATCTTTTGTACGCTCATTGAAAGCCTTACAA
>NZ_JAHCZC010000049.1:0-14266 GCF_018501135.1 Campylobacter sp. 2018MI13
ATATAAAGATAAATAACAAATTAAACATAGCTTTTATTATTTTAATCTTCGTAGTGTGCTTTGGGAATGATTTAAGAAGAGCTATTAAATATGATTTTAGTAGATATATAAATATTCCTTTTATTAAATTTAATAAAGAATTAATTTATACAGATGATATTTTGATTAATTCTAAAATAATGCAAGAGAGTTATTTAAAAATTGCTAATAATCACGAAAAATTAAAAGCTAATGAAAACATAAAAAATATAGTTTTAATAATAGGAGAAAGCTCAAGAAGAAGTGCTTATCAAGACTACGGGCAAGAATTAAACACCACACCTAATCTAATAAATATAAAAAATAAAATAATTTATTCTGATGTTATTGCCCCTTATGCTTCTACAAATCCAGTAATGAGTGTATTGCTTAATTTTGCTAATTTAGATAATTTAAGTGAAAGAAAATTTTATGAGAATTTAGATATTATTAATTTATTCAAATTAGCAAATTACAAAACCTTTTGGATATCTAATCAAGACTATATTAGTGAATGGGGAAATAATGCTGCTAGTGTTGGTATTATGAGTGATTTTTCTTATTTTACAAATAAATATATGAGCTCTAGCGATACTTTAAGTTATGCAAAATATGATGGGGTTTTATTGCCTATTATTAAAAACCTAAAATTAAGTGATAATAATTTCATAGTAATTCATCTTTTAGGAAATCACGGAAATTACAAAAAACGCTATCCTAAAGAATTTGCAAAATTTAATGAAAGCGATATTAAAACTAATATAAGCGATAAAAAAAGCATAGCAGAATATTATAATTCCATACTTTATACTGATTATATAATCCAAAATATTTATGATATATTTAAAAATGATGATAGTTTGATAATTTATTTAAGCGACCATGCTGAAAGCTTATATGATGATAAAAGTAAATCTGTTTTAGGGCATATTTTAGATAAAATTACTGCTGAAATACCTTTTATAATTCTTTATTCAAATTCTTTTGAAGAAAATCATAAAAAACTATTAAAAGATTTAAATAAAGCTAAAGATTTGCCTTTTATGAGCGATGATTTAATACATTTAATTTGTGATATTGCAGGAATTTATCCTATTGAATATAAAAGTTATTTAAGCCCACTTAGAAGTGATTATAAAAAAGACAAAATTAGATTGTTTGGTAACGAATTAAAGTATAATAAATTTTAAACTTGATTAACTTAATAAAGTTATTATTAAATAATAAAAATTATTAATTAGGAGATAAAATGTTAGATTTAGCTATTATTGGTGGTGGCCCTGCTGGTCTTAGTGCGGGATTATATGCAACTCGTGGTGGGCTTAAAAATGTTGTAATGTATGAAAAATTTATGCCAGGCGGACAAATCACAAGCTCAAGTGAAATGGAGAATTACCCAGGCGTTGCAACCGTAATGGATGGAATTAGCTTTATGGCACCTTGGAGTGAGCAAAGCACTAGATTTGGTCTAAAAATCGAGCAAAAAGAAGTAATAAGAGTTGAAAAAAATGGCGAGAATTTTAAAATAATTTTCTCTGATAATTCAAGCGAAGATGCTAAAGCTGTTATAGTTTGCACAGGAGCAGCTCCTAAAAAAGCTGGTTTTATAGGCGAAAATGAATTTTTTGGTCGTGGAGTAAGCACATGTGCAACTTGCGATGGTGCGTTTTATAGAAAAAAAGAAGTTGCAGTTTTAGGTGGTGGAGATACCGCACTTGAAGAAGCACTTTATCTAGCTAATCTATGCTCTAAAGTATATTTAATCCACAGAAGAGAAGGTTTTCGTGCAGCTCCATCAACCGTTGAAAGAGCTAAGAAAAATGAAAAAATTGAGTTCATTTTAAACGCTAAAGTAGAAGAAGTTATAGGAGATAATGCTGGAGTTACTGGGGTTAAAATAGTATTTAATGATGGTAGCAAAAAAGATTTAGCAGTTCCAGGGATATTTACTTTCGTAGGACTTGATGTGAGAAATGAAGTATTAAAACAAACTGATGGCTCATTTTTATGCGAAATGGTAGGAGATGCTGTTAAGGTTGATTTAAAAATGAGAACGAGTGTTGAAGGCTTGTTTGCTGCGGGAGATTTAAGAGTAGATGCCCCAAGACAAGTTGTTTGTGCTGCGGCTGATGGTGCTAACGCTGCTTTAGGCGTAATTTCATATTTAGAGAGCAAACATTGATAACTAAAATCAAATTAGCATTAGTTAATGAAGACTTTTACGAATTAGAAAGTTTAGCCAATGAGCTAGAAGATAAAATTAATAGCGGTTGGCTAGATACTCTAAGTAAAGATGAATTAGTAGAATTACAAGCTTTGCATACTCAATTAATTGAAACTTTACTAAAATTAAAGCATAAAGATTTAGAAAGATTAAAAAAGCTTAAAAAATCTTTAAGCTATATAAAATAGGAATTTTAAATTCCTATTCTTACCATCTAGTTACACCACCAATAGCCATTACACTAGCACCTACAATAAAAAGGCTAATTAATTTTATAACTAATAATAAAGCAATAATAAATCCAATAGCTATTAAGATATTTATGGGTTTTCTAGGTTTGCTAATAGGCGTTAGCTCGTATTTAGTGAAAAATTCTTTTAATAAAAAATATCTATAAGTTGCACTTGTTAAAACGCTGATAATTACATAAATTAAAACATAACTAATATAAGAAAAATCAAAAGAATTTGATAAGCCCTTTGGTTTAAAACAAAAATAACCAAAAAAAGATAAAACCACAATTGCCCCATAAACAATTCCTGCATAAATCCACATAGAACGCAACGCATAGCTAAAATAACTAAACAACAATGTAGGAAGACATATATCTTTTAGTCTAAAAGAATATCTTGCTATATTTGATTCGCCATTATTTGTATAGTATTTTGCTGCATTGCTTAACTCATCAACTATTGCAGCATTTGGCAATTCTCCTACAAATTCACTCAACTTTACTCTTAATTCTTCTTCGTTTTTGATTAATTCTTGACCTTTGTTAGAAATTAAAAAATCTGTTTTCATAAAATCATCCTATTATTTGTAATATTTTTGTGTAATTGTCTTTTTGAACTGCTTTATATACAAAATATATATCAACTAATACATAAATATATAAAGCCCATAAAATAAAAACTCCGATAAATATAAGTGTCGAAGCTAAGCCTATTAAAAATAGACCTATTTTTAAAAATCCTAAAAGCATATTTCCTTGATAAAATCTATCAACACCCCAAACTCCGAAGAAAAACCCTAAAACTGCTGCTAAAATTGGGCTTTTTAACGGGATTAGTGGAAGGTTTTTATATTTTTCTTCGCTTAAATTATCAAGTTTATCATTTAGCATAAACTTTTGCTCGCTTGAAATTTTATTATCAAGTAGCATTAAAATGGAACTCTTATCCATAATTACTCCTTTTTTTTAAAATGAAGTAATTATTCTACACCCCCCCCCTATTAACAAAGGGTAAATTAATAAAAAATAATTTAAGATTTTAATTTTTAATTTCTTGTGAGTTCTCTTTAGCACTTACCATATAAACATATCTATAAGGACTAAGAGTTTTTGTATCTTCTAAAATAGCTCTTTTATACCCAGCTTCATCTATGATTTTTACTACTTTTCCAACATAAATACCCTCTGGAAAAATCAAATCCTTTCCACTCGTATAAACCAAATCTCCTATATTTAATTCTTTATAATCAGTAACGAAATTAACATAAATTGAATTTTTACTACCTTGTAAAATAGCAGGAGTTTTATTTTCCCCAACAACCACAGAAAAAACACATTTTTCATCATTTAAACTAAGTGCATAAGCTCTATTATTATTTGAATACATAATCCCCACTGCATTATTATCATATATCAAACCATAAGTAATATCAGGCTTTATACCATCATAACTCATCCAAAATTTAGTTAAACTTCCAATTTTTTCATAAGATAATACCCTAGTTAAGGCTAATTCAAATTCATATTTTTTAAGATTATGAGCTTTTGCAAGATTGTTATATTCTATAACCAAATTATCATATAAGAATTTGTATTGTTTTAGCTTTTTATTTTCTGTGCTTAATTCATCTATCTGATTTACTTGATTAAAATATTTAGTAATATTTTGTTTGGTGTAATCATAAGCATTATAAAGCTTATTTAAAACAAAATCATTAACCCCTAAAACAGCGTTTTTAACATCTGCTACAAAATAATAAGAAGATGTAAGCAAAACGCATATTAGGAGTAATAATTTAAATTTATTCATCATTTACTATTTGTCTTAGTAAAGAAATCTCTTCAAGTATTTTTCCAGTTCCCCTTGCTACTGCGTGAAGTGGCTCATCAGCAACATAAACAGGTAATTTCACAATATCGCTTAAATATTTATCAATTCCACGGATTAATGCTCCACCACCAGTTAGCACTATACCATTTTCTACAATATCGCCTGCAAGTTCTGGTTTTGTATTTTCTAATACGAACTTAAGCGCATCAGCAATTTCTTTTAAAGGCTCTTTTATAGCTTCACGAATATCTTCACTACTTAGCTCAACCTTACTTAAAAGCCCTTTTACTTGGTCTTTTCCTTTAACAACTATAGTTAATTCTTCAGGTAATTGAATAGCTGAACCAACTTGAATTTTAATATCTTCGCTAGTTCTTTCGCCAATTATTAGATTGTATTTTTCTTTTACATAATTTACAATTGAGCTATCTAGCTTATCTCCTGCTGTTCTAATACTTTTTGCAGTATGAAGACCACCTAGAGTAATAACTCCTATTTCAGTAGTTCCACCACCAATATCAACTACTAATGAGCCTACAGGCTCTTGCACGGGAAGATTTGCACCAATTGCTGCAGCCATTGGCTCTTCAACCAAATACACTTCTCTTGCACCAGCACTCAAAGCACTTTCGCGAACTGCTTTTCTTTCAACTTGAGTTAGACCATAAGGAACTGATATTAATATTCTAGGGCGTAAAAAACTCTTTCTTTTATGTGTTTTTTCAATAAAATATCTAATCATTTTTTCAGTCATATCAAAATCAGCTATAACCCCATCTCTCATAGGGCGAATTGCTTGAATATCGCTAGGAGTTTTGCCTAGCATTTCTTTAGCTTCTTTACCAACTGCTAAAATTTTGCTCTTTCCATATTTTGTATGTTGAACTGCTACAACACTTGGCTCATCAATTACTACACCCTTATCTTTTACTAGCACAAGAGTATTTGCTGTGCCTAAATCAATACCCATATCACTTGAAAATAACCCTATTAAATGGTCTAGTATCATTTATTATCCTTAATTTTTAAAAAAATAGCATCGCCTTCGCCATTAACAAAATCTTTATTTATAACGATTTCATAACCTTCATATTTATCTAAATCAAACATTAAATCAAGTAATAATTGCTCTAATATCCCACGAAGACCTCTTGCTCCTGTTTTTCTATCAAGAGCTTTTTTAGCAATAGCTAAAAGTGCGTCTTTATCAAATTCTAATTTAACACCATCAAATTCAAAAATCTTTTGATATTGCTTAATTATTGAATTTTTTGGCTCAATTAAAATTCTTACCATATCTTCTTCACTAATTTCATTAAGACTTGCAATTGCGTGCAATCTTCCAACTAATTCAGGAATTAGACCAAATTTAATCAAATCATCAGGCTCAATATGTGAATACAATTCATCTTCACTAAGTTTAACGCTAGTAGTATCAAAACCCATTACATTCTCGCCTTGCTTTTGCTTTAAAATCTCTTCAATTCCATCAAAAGCACCACCACAAATAAATAAAATATTTGAAGTATCAACTTGAATAAATTCTTGATTTGGGTGTTTTCTACCGCCTTGTGGTGGGACATTTACAACGCTACCTTCTATTATCTTAAGCAATGCTTGCTGAACGCCTTCTCCGCTTACATCCCTTGTAATTGAGCGGTTTTCTCCCTTTCTTGCGATTTTATCAATTTCATCAATGAAAATTATCCCACATTCTGCACGCTCAACATTATAATCAGCTGCTTGTAAAAGTCTTGTTAAGATATTTTCAACATCTTCTCCTACATATCCAGCTTCAGTTAAACTCGTAGCATCGCAAATTGCTATAGGAATATCAAGTGCTTTTGCCATAGTTTGAGCTAAAAGTGTCTTACCACTTCCTGTAGGTCCTACTAATAAAACATTTGATTTTGCTAATTCCACATCACTCTCATCAGCATTACTCATAAGCCTTTTATAATGATTATGAACGCTTACGCTTAAAACCTTTTTTGCTCTATCCTGACCTATTACATAATTATCCAAATGAGATTTTAAAGCTTTTGAACTTATATCTTTTAAACTATCAGCTACCTCATCTACTGCTAATTCTTTATTTTTAGCATCATACATTTTAAATATAACACCAGCACAAGTAGGACAAATTGTATTATTTTTACCATTTGAAAGTAGGTCAAACGGATAAGATTTGCCACAAAAACTACAAATATTATTGCTCATTATCATTTCCTTTCACTGGAATTCCACGCTTTGTATTTAAAATAAACGAGCATAATTTAACAACTTCGGCAGAATTTGAACTCTCATATAAAGCTTTTGCTCTATCGCTAATTAGCCCTGTTTTGCTTCTAAAAATCTTACTAAATGCTTCACTTAATTCATTTATTTTATCTTTTTCTAAATGTCTTCTAAGCCCTACTAAATTAAGACTTCTAACATAAGCACGATTACCTTCAGCTAGACAAAAATGTGGTAAATCTTGAGATAATGCTGAAGCACCTCCAAGCATACAATAATCGCCTATTTTAACCCATTGATGAACCGGAGTAAGTCCGCCAATCACACTAAATGAGCCAACTTCAACATGCCCTGCTAAGGTTACATTGTTTGCTAAAATTATATTATCAGCTAAGGTGCAATCGTGTGCAATATGAACATAAGCCATTATGAAATTATTATTTCCAACTCTTGTGTATCCATCGCCTTTTTGTGTGCCACAATTTATAGTGCAAAACTCACGAATAGTTGTGTTATCACCTATTATTAAAGCTGAAAAATCATCGTTTTTATAAGAAATATCTTGTGGAATATCACCTAAAATAGCATAAGAAAAAATCTTGCAATTATTTCCTATTTTTGTATTTCCTAAAATTCTTGCACCACTTTTAATAATGCAATTATCACCAATTTCTACATTACTTCCTATATATGCAAAAGGCTCAATGTTAACATTTTTGCCTATTTTTGCACCATTTTCTATTATTGCTAAATCTGAAATCATTTATCTACTATCATCGCTTTTAAAATTGCTTGAGTGCATAATGTATCATCTACATAAGCCTCGCCACTAAACACCCACATTGCTCCACGGTTTTTAACAACGCTCATTTTATATACTAATTTATCGCCTGGTCTTACTGGTGATTTGAATTTTACTTCTTCCATTCCTGTAAAATATACTACCTTGCTTTTAGGATCAACACTATCTTTCATACTTTGAAAAGCTAAAATTCCACCCGTTTGAGCCATTCCTTCTAATATTAAAACTCCTGGATAAATCGGATGACCTGGAAAGTGTCCTGCAAATACTTGATCACTTATACTAACATTTTTATAACCTAATACATAACCTTCATCAAGATTGATTTCTGTGATTTTATCAACTAACAAAAATGGTGGTCTATGTGGTAAAATTTCTTGAATTTGCATTACATCTAACATTATTATTCCTTTACTATGCTTAAAGGGATTTATTTTAATTTCAGCAATTAAACAAAGTGTAATAATTATAAGCTTTATCGTTGGTAAAGTATAATTTATAAAATTCCAATGCTTTTAAAATAAAAACTATCTTAAAAGCATTAAAAATTAAAATAAAAAGTCTAAATTAAGCCCTTTTAATTCAAAGTCTTTATGAAAATCATTTGGCATAGGAGTTTTTATATCATAATCAAATATTTTTGTCCTAGCACAATGAAGCATCAGCCTTGAGCTAATTATTTTACTATATTTAACATCGCCTAAAATTCCTAGCCCAACGCTATTTAAATGAACTCTTATTTGATGAGTTCTACCTGTTGCAATTTGCACTTTTAATAAGGTTTTTTTACCTTCTATAATTAAAGGCTCTATTTTAGTATAAGCGTATTTTGCGTTTTCGCTATTACTAATTTTACTAAATGCACTTTTGCCTTTTATGGTTAAAATTGGCTCATCAATCTCCATTCCTTCGCTTACGATTTTATTAGTAATTGCTAGGTAGAGTTTTTGCACTTTTTCTTTTTTGTATTCGTTTTTTGCAGCCTTTAAAAACTCTTCATTTTTAGCAAATAATACAATGCCACTTGTATCCTTATCAAGTCTATTTAAAAGAGTATAATTATTTTTAATATGTTCGCTCGCAATACCAATTGGCTTATTAATAGCTAATAAATTATCATCTTCAAACAATACGCTAAGCTCTGGTTTTGCAAGTTTAAAAATAGTATTAACAGGCATAAGACCCCTTGCAATCTCTAATCTTTTGCCCCCGTGCATTACTAAACCTAAATCTATTAATTCTTTAGCAGCTGAATTTGAAATTCCTTCTTGAATTGCTAATAATTTATATGCTTTATCTTGTTTCATTTATTTTCCTATCTAATATTTCGCATAATGCGTTGAAAGTATATTCGTTTTTGATTTTAGCATTTTTAACATTTGTAAAATCAATATCATCACTAATTTTTATATTTTCTATACATTTTAGACTTGAATATTGAGAAAATACATTAGTTCCTGAAGTGATTTTGCAGCCAAAAAACGCAGCTTCGGCGAAATTATGTCCGCCTATTTTAACATAAGAACCACCCAAAATCACATAATCACTAATTGAATAAAAATTAATCAATTCTCCTAAAGTATCTAGCAAAAATACTTCACTTTTTAAATATCCATCACAATCATTGCTATATTTTACAATATTAAAACCCTTATTATTAAGTAATTTTTCAACCTTGTGAAATCTTTCAGGGTGTCTTGGTGCTATTATTAGACATTTATCTTTTAAGAAATTTTTATCTAGCTTATTTAGAATTATTTCTTCTTCATTTTCGTGAGTGCTTGCAATTAAAATTATTTCTTTATTTTTGCTTAATTGCTTAGTAACTATTGGCTTATTTGTAATCTTTATATTTGTAAAAACTTCTATATTTTTAGCATTAAAATATTCTAATCTTTCTTTATCTTCATTACTTTGAGCAAGAATTAAATCAAAATATGAAAATATTTTTGCATAATAAAAACTAAATTTTTTATAATTTTTAAAGCTATTTTCTTTCATTCTAGCGTTTAATAAAATAGTATTTTTATCAAAATCTTTATATATTTTAAGTAAAGCTAACCATAATTCTGCTTCAAATACTATTAAAGTCTTAGCAGGTTTAAGCCATAAATATAATAATGGCTCATAAGGTAGTAAAAAAGCATTATCATCAAATTCTTTTGCTTTCATAAGTCCTGTTTTTGATGAACAAGTAAGTAATATTTTAAAACCTTTATTTTTATAATATTTAATCAACTCGCCTAAAGCGACAGCTTCTCCATAACTTGCAAAATGAAAATGAATATCTGCTATTTTATGCTTTTTGAATGGTAAAAATTTTTGATAAAGTTTAGAATATTTATCCTTAAAACTTAAAGGAATTAAAACCAATAAGAATAAAGGATAAATTAAAATAGAAACAAGAATATAAAAAAAATACATTTTTTAAATTATAAAAATTACTCTTCTATGTATAAAATTCTTCCACAATGTGGGCAGTTATTAATCTCTTCACTTTTTAAAACTGCGCTAAAAGTTTTGCTATTTAGTTGCATAAAACAACCATAGCAAGCTTGTTTTTTAACAGGAACTACTGCAGTATTTTTAGCCCATTTTCTAATTTTTTCATAAAATCCGAAAACTTTGCTATCAATTTCGCTAGCTAACTTATCTTTTCTTACATAAATTTCTTTTCTTTTTTCTTCAATAGCATCAAGTGCTGATTTTTGATTAGCTATTGCTATAGTTAAATCATCATTTAATTTAGTAATTTCTTTTTGATTTTCTTTAATTTCTTCTTTTTTATTATCTACTATTTTTTCTAATTTTGATATTTCTTCATTTGCAGCTTCTAATTGCTCTCTTGCGATTTCTTCTTCTAATTTTAAAGCGTTTGCTTCTTTTTCTGTTTTTACTAAAGCAATTTTTTTAGCTGTTTCATTGATTTTTGTTGAAAATTGAGCTATGTGATTTTCTACTTTTACTTTACTCTCACTAATTTCTTTTATGCTTTCTTCTAATTTTGAATTTTTATTCTCAAGACTTTTAATTTTATCTTCTAAATTGTTCGCTTCTCTTTTAGCACTTTCAATTTGTGGTAAAAAACTATCTATTTCTTTATCTAATTTAGAAAGCTCTACTAATTGTGATAGGTGTTTATTCATAGTATGTCCTTAATACTCTAAAAATGGATTTTTTGAAGAGCTGATTATAATCTCTATCGGTAATTTTTGCAAATTACTCGCTAAAGAATTAGCAAAACAAATCTCACTTTCATAATGCTTAATATCGATTAAACTTATATTATTTTCACTAAGAGCTAAAGCGTCGTGATATTTAATATCTCCTGTTAAAAATATATTACTCTTAAGCTCACTAGCCAATGAAATTCCAGAACCCGTGCAAATTCCTATTAAATCAGTTTGAATTATTTCTTTTGCTAAAGATATTGATATTTTTTTTAAGTTTAATTTAGCCTTTAAAAAATCAGCCAATTCATAAATATCTTTAAAATTATTCTTAGCATAAGCTAAAAACCCATCGCTTTCAATTATTTCTAAGCCTAAAAACTTTTCACAAAAATATCTATTTAAATGACTTAAATCATAATTCGTATGCATAGAAATTAAAGCACAATTTTTTTTGATTAATTCTTTTAAAATATTACCAGCATAATCATTTTTAATACTTTTAATACCCTTAAAAATCAAAGGATGATGAGTAATAATCAATGAATTTGGTAAAAATGATTTTACTTGATTAAAATCTAAATCAAGGCTAAGGTAAATCCTTTCGCAACTATCATCATTACTTAAAATTAACCCACTATTATCCCAACTTTCTTGGGTATTAAAAGGACTTAATTCATCTAAAATCTTATAAATCTCACTTATTTTCATAAAAATTCCTTATATAAAACGCTAAGCCAAGTTAAAACAGCTATTAAAATAGTAAAAAATACTCCAGCAGAGCCCAAGTCTTTTGCATCTTTTGCAAGTTTATGGTATTTTGAAGTTGCCAAATCCACAACGCTCTCAATAGCGGTATTAAAGCATTCAGCAGCAAATACTAAAATAATAACACCTATTAAAAATGCCTTTTCAAATAAAGAAAAAGGATAAAATAAAGCAAATAAAATAAAGCAAATTCCTATTGCAAATTCTATCCTAAAAGCACTTTCATTTAAAGCTCTTTTAACCCCTGCTAAAGCATAACTTGCGTTTTTAAAAAATGAGTATTTCTTCTTCATATTTTCTCCTATTTAGCTAGATTATAAAAAAATTATTAATACTTTCAAATTGATAGCATAAATTTACTAGCATTCATAGCAAATACAACACAAGCTATGCTAGCAGCTCCACTAAGCCTTGCTTCTCCAAACATAGAACTAACTTCTCCTATAGCAAACATATTATTCTTAGCTGTATTAGTATCTATATCAATTACTCTTGCAAATATATCTGATTTAACCCCACCTAAAGTATAGTTTAAATAAACATCTACATTAGCCAAATAAAACATAGGCTTATTAATTGCTTTAATAGAAATATTATTAAGATTTTTACCCAATTTATCAATCCTATTACTAAAATAGCTATTGTATTCATCAACGCAATTAATTAATCTTTTATCAATTTCTTCTAAAGAATAGTATTTGTAAAATATACTTGTATCATTTATATAATTTATTCCGTGATTATCTAGGAGTAATTTAACTAATTTATTATTTTTAATTTCATTTAAAATCGCTATTGCTAAATCTTGCCTTGAGCTATCTTCTCTAACAAATCTTTTAAAATCAGAATTAATTAAAATTCCATATTTAAAAATATCCATAGGCAAAACAAAAGCAAATCTCATTAGACTTAATTGAGTTGGGATTGCTCCATTTTTTAATAAAATCTTTAAAGAATTTGAATTGTTCTTAGACATAGTTTTAGCATAATAAGCTAGTGGATAATGAATTTTTATAAATTCTTTATCGTTTGCAAATCCACCAGTGCAAAAAGCTATATTTTTAACCTTAATTTTTATGATTTCATCTTTATGTAAAATACTTGCAATACCATTATCAAAATCAATTAATTTAGCCTTAGTTAATATATTTACATTTTTACTAAGCAATCTGTTGATTAATGGATTTATCACACTTTCTTTAGCATTTTTTAAAGGGTGTAATTCTCTAGGAACTGAATGATTTAAGCTATTTGATATAGCTAATTCAAATTCAACCCCAAAACTTTTTAAAAGTTGAGTAGCTTGTGCTGATTTTTCACTAAGCTCTTTTAATAAAGTAAAATCAGCATAATTAGTTGAATAAGAAATCAAATCATCATAAAATTTATCATCTTTTATATTTGCTAGTTGCTGAAAAGATGAATTACTAGCAGCAAAATTTAAATAACTCTTAGCTCCGCCTAATTCATCATCTTGCTCAATTAATAAAATATCTTGTTTAACCAATAAATTCGCCAATGTTAAACCACTAATACCACTACCTACAATTAAACAAAACAACTCATTCATAAGCAATCCTAATATAAAAATTAGCTCCAATTTTTCTAGTTTTTAAAAACACATCAGCATTTAACTCACTATTTAAAATATTTTTTATCATAAAAAGCCCAAGCCCTGAACCATTTTTTGTGCTAAAATAAGGTTTAAAAATTTCTTCTTCTAAATCCTTTTTAACCCCTATTCCATTATCTTTTATACTAATATAAATATTATTTTTATAAGCATAAAGATTAATTATAATATAAGGATTTTTTATATTAACTAAAGCATCTTTTGCATTTGTAATGAGATTGATTATTGCATGAGCTAAACTATTTTTATATGAATTTATTTTTAAATTCTTATCAAGTCTTAAAGTAGTATTAATTGCATTCCTTGTAAGGCTTGCATTACAAATCGTTAAAGAATTTAAAATAGCTTCATAAACACAAAAAGAGCTTTTTTCTTGCTTTGTCTTATAAAAATCATAAAATTCATCAATAGTTTTTGACATATAATTTAAAATAGGATTTATCTCTTTTAATTTTTGATGAAACTTATCATCAATTTTTTGTTTTTCTAAACTAATCTCAAGATAACTAGAAATTGCACCTAAAGTTGCTAATGGCTGTCTATATTCATGAGCTATACAAGCTATCATTTCACCTAATGCAGCTAATTTTGATTGATGATTTAGCAATTGTTCTTTTTGTGTATTTTCATCTAATTTAGCCTTAATTATTTCAACTTGATTTTTTACTTCTTCTTGTAAATTTGCATTTAATTTTCTTAGTTTTTCTTCGGTTTTTAATAATTTATTAATTAAAAATCCTAAAACAAAATATACCCCAATAAAAGCAAAAAATACCAAAATCACACTAATTATAAAAGCCTTTTTTATTATATGTAAATGAGTTTTATAATCTTTTGTAATATCTTTTTTAATCAATATTAAAAATCTATCATTTAAAATAATTTCATTACTTAAATAATATTTATCATCTAACTTAATTATATCTTCATCATTTTTTAAAAGTTTAGTTTTATTTTGCCAATCAAATTCATTATAAAAATACTCATTTTCATACTTTAAAGCAGCTAAAAAATCATCTTGAATTTTTAAATTAACTAATAATTTTTTTGCACTTATTGTATAAGTAATCGCATAATTTTCATTTATTTTTAAATTAATTAAATAAACTGGTTCGGTATTTAATCTAAGTAAAATATCTGTTTGATTATTAAAATCATATTGGCAATTTAATTTTATTTTATCTTTTTCTATGCAAATATTTTCTTTTAAAATAAATAATTTAATATCCTTTAAATACGCCTCATTTGAGCTTAGATTTAAAAATAATTTATTTAATTTATTTAGCTTTTCATCATTTTTTAAATAATCTAAATTAGAACTAAATTCATAACTAATACTAAGCGTATTGT
>NZ_JAHCZC010000004.1:0-46855 GCF_018501135.1 Campylobacter sp. 2018MI13
TTTATGATAAGCAAAATTCAAATCATAATTTTTATGATAGTTTAAATTATACAAGTATGATTAATTATAGATATGAGTTTTAAAAGGAAAATAGTATGAGAAATATTTTATTATTAAGCAGTGATAGATATAAAAACTTAGATTCTTTTGATTGGTGTGCTAGTATATTAAATGATTTTTTTGCTAAAACTAAACAAATAGCTCTAGTTCCTTATGCTCAAGTAATTGATGGATTTGATGAATACGAAAAAACTCTTAAAAATAAAATAAACTCAAAAATAGTTTCTATACACAATGACCCTATTAATATATTAAATGATAGTGATGGGATATTAGTAAGTGGCGGTAATTTATTTGTTCTTTTGCATAGATTACAAAAGCTAAATTTATTAGATATTTTAAAAGATAAAATAGAAAATTCTATAACCTATGCTGGTTGGGGTGCTGGGGCTAGTGTATTATCAGAAGATATTAAAACTTGTAATGATTTACCTATATTGTATCCTAGTAATTTGCAAGCTTTAGGTATTTTAAAATACCAAATAATCACTGAATATATCCCTCAAGATAGGGAATATTCAATGAAGCTTTATGAATATTTTAAGCTAAATCAAAATTCTTCTGTTTTTGCTCTGCCATATGGTTCTGCTCTTAAAATTCATAATGATAGTGCCTTAGTAATGGGTAATGAAGGGGTTTTAAAATTATCTGAATATTATGAGCAATACTTTAAAATTGGTGATTTTATCAAGCTTTAATACATATTTTTAATCAAAAGAATTTAAATTATGGATTAAATTTTTATCTAAAAAGGATTTTTATTATCCGATTTGCTATTTTTAACAACATTTATTAAAAAAAGTTTCGTAATATTTCATAAAGGAAAAAAATGATTAAAATTATGAAAACTAAGGCTATTTTAGACTTTAGCCAAGATGAATTTTTACAAACTAATAAAGCTTTAGTATTTGATGAAGAGATTATTAAAATATGTGATTTTAACAAGGCTTTAAGTGAATACAAAAACGCTCAAATAATTGATAAAAGCGAATATATTTTAAGCCCAGTATTGTGCAATTTGCATTCACATTTAGAGTTTTGTCTATCTAAGCTTTATTATGGAGATTTTGCAAAATGGCTTGAGAGCATTATCAAAAATCGTGAAGCGATAAATAAAGATTTATTAAGTAAAGAAATTAATAGACAAATTGAAATTCTAATGCAAAGCGGGGTAGGGTATCTAGGCGAAATTTCAAGTTTTGGAGCAAACCTAGAAATCCTATCAAATAGCAAGATAAAAAGCATTATTTTTCACGAGATTTTAGGTGCTAATGATGAAACTTTAAAAAACAATATTAAGAGTTTTGAAGAGAGATTTTCAAGATTTTCAAACCTTAATAATCATATATCATTGCATAGTCCTTATTCAATTTGCGATAAGACTTATGAATACGCACTTAATTTTGCTAAGAAAAATGATTTATTAATCAGCACACATTTTTTAGAAAGTGCTTATGAAAAGGAGTATTTGCAAGGCAAAAGTAACGCTTTAAGCAATTATTTAGCTAGATTTAATCCTAGTTTAATTACTAAGGATTTTTTAAGTGGATTTGATGATTTAAGAGCTATTTTTACTCATTGTAATTATGTTGATGATTTTAGTATTTTTAAATCTCATCATATAATTACGACTTGTCCTAAATCAAATAGATTTTTAGGCTCTCGTGCAATTAAACTTAAAAATCTTTTAGCAAATGATTTAAATTTTAGCATAGGCACAGATGGGCTTAGCTCAAATAATAGTTTAAATATGTTTGATGAGCTAAGAGCTTTTATATTTACTCATAATGAATTTGAATTAAACGAATTAGCTTACATAATTTATAAGGCGGCTTGTTTTGATAATTCTCATTTATTTTTAAATGGCTTAAAGCCTTTAAGTAATGGTGCTAAGGCAGATTTTATCTTACTAGATGATTTTGGCTATGATAAGGATAATGTATTAGCTCAAATAATTTTAAGAACGAATAAAATAAAAAATATGTATTTAGATGGAAAGGAAATTATATGAATGTAGTTTTAGCAATGAGTGGTGGGGTTGATAGCTCTTATACAGCTCTTATGCTTAAAGAAAAAGGCTTTAATGTAAGTGGTGTTTATATGAAATTACACAATCGTTTAAACTATCACGAAAAAAATATAGAAAATGGACAAAGAGTGGCTGATTTTTTAGGAATTTCTTATGATATTATTGATTTTACTGATGAATTTAGCAAAGCAGTTTTTAATCCATTTATTAAGACTTATGAAGATGGACTTACTCCAAATCCTTGTGCTTTATGCAATCAAAAAATAAAACTAGGAGCATTATTAGACTATGCTAAAAGTAAAAATGCAAAGTTAGCGACAGGACATTACGCTCAAATAGAAAACAATATGCTTAAAAAAGCCGTAGATTTAAGCAAAGACCAAACATATTTTCTAGCAAATGTAAATAAAGAAAGCTTAAATGATGTGCTTTTTCCACTAGGGGATAAATTTAAAAAAGACATAAAAGAACAAGCACTAAAAATCCCTATGTTAAAATCAATCAGCGAACAAAAAGAAAGCTCTGAAATATGTTTTGTAACCACAAATTACACCGATATTTTAAAAGATTATGTAAAAGTTAATCAAAAAGGCTTAGTAAAAAATACTAAGGGTGAAGTTGTAGGAGAACACGAAGGCTATATGCATTATACTATCGGTAAAAGGCGTGGTTTTAGTGTAAAAGGTGCATTAACTCCACATTATGTATTAGAAATTGATGCGAAAGAAAATGTAATAATAGTAGGTTCAAAAGAAGAATTATTTGTAAAAGAATTTCAATTAAAAAATGTAAATGCTTTTTGTGATTTTGATGAGATTGATTGTAAGGTAAAAATCAGATATAACACTAAAGAAGTGCCTTGTAAATTGCTAAAAAATGAAAAAAAGGTTTTATTAGAAGAAAGCGTATATGCTTTAGCAAAAGGACAATTAGCAGTATTTTATCAAGGTGATTTAGTAGTAGCAAGTGGTTTTATAAATTAAGGATAATTAATGAAGAAGGAATTGGTTTTTAATAGAGAATTATCGTGGCTTAAGTTTAATTCAAGGGTGCTTGATCAGTGCAATAAAAAAATACCTTTATTAGAAAAATTAAGATTTATTAGTATATATTGCACGAATTTAGATGAGTTTTATATGATTAGAGTTGCTGGACTTAAGCAACTTTTTGCAGCAGGAGTAGTGCCACAAAATGAACTACCACCATTAGAGCAATTAAACGCTATTCGTGAATATTTACACGCAGAAAAAGACACTTTAGAACAAAATTATTTTTCTATAATGAGCGAATTAGCAAAAGTGGGTGTGGAGCTTAAAACTTATAATGATTTAACAAGAAATCAAAAAGGCAAAGCTAAAGAATATTTCTTTAGCACCATAATGCCAGTAATTGTTCCTATTGCAGTAGATTCAACGCACCCATTTCCACCACTTAATAACCTATCTTTCTCACTAGCTGTTAAGTTAAAAAGCGAAGATGAAAAGCACGATAAATTCGCTATGGTTAGAATTCCTAGAGTATTGCCTAGATTTTTTGAAGCTGATAGGGGGCTTTTCGTTCCTATTGAAAGCGTGGTAAAAGAGCATTTAGAAGATATTTTTCCAGGTTTTACTATGGTAGAAAGTGCAGCTTTTAGAGTAACTAGAAATGCTGATATTATAATTGAGGAAGAAGAAGCAGATGATTTTATGATGCTACTTGAGCAAGGCTTAAAACTTAGAAGAAAAGGTGCTTATGTTAGAATTCAAATTGAAAGTGGTGCTAGTGAAGAGATTAAAAACTTTTTAAGCATACATTTAAAAGTATTTAATAAAGATATTTACGAATACAAAACCCCATTAGCCCTATCATCAATGCTACAAATTGTAAATAATAAGCAATTAAGTCATTTATGTAATGCTTCTTATGTGCCTAAGATTTTGCCACCATTTGATGAGAATGTAAGTGTATTTGAAGTAATTGATAAGCAAGATATTTTATGTTATCAGCCTTATGAGAGTTTTGACCCAGTTGCAAGTTTTATCAAAGAAGCTAGTAAGGATTCAAAAGTAATATCAATTAGAATGACCCTATATCGCTTAGAAAAAAACTCGCAAATTATTAAGGCTTTAATGGACGCCGCTAATGATGGAAAGCAAGTTACGGTTATGGTTGAATTAAAGGCTCGTTTTGATGAAGAAAATAACCTTTATTGGGCAAAAGAATTAGAAAACGCAGGAGCTCATGTAGTATATGGAATAGCAGGGTTTAAAGTGCATGCAAAAATTACTCAAGTAATTCGCCAATTAGACGATGGTACGCTTAAATTCTACGCACATTTAGGCACGGGTAATTATAACGCAGCAACTGCTAAAGTATATACTGATATTAGCTTTTTTACATCTAATTTTGATATAGCAAATACTGATATTACAGCGTTTTTTAACATACTTACAGGCTATTGCAAAAATAAACGCTTAAAAACTCTATCAATGAGCCCGTTTCAGATAAAAGAGCAGATTTTAAAAATGATAAAAACTGAAAGCCTAGCAGGTAAAAAGGGTGAAATTATAATGAAGATGAACTCGCTTGTTGATGAAGACATTATAAAAGCACTTTATGAAGCGTCAAACAAAGGTGTAAGCATTGATTTAATAGTTCGTGGGATTTGTTGTCTTAAACCAAATCTTAAAGGCTTTAGCGAAAATATAAGAGTAAGAAGTATAGTTGGAAAATATCTTGAACACGCTAGGATTTTTTATTTTAAACACGCAACTCCACAATATTATATAAGCAGTGCTGATATGATGCCAAGAAATCTTGAGCGTAGGCTTGAACTAATGACACCTATATTAAATGAGAGTTTGCACGCTAAATTAGCAGAGATTTTAAGACTTCAATTAAGTGATAATCAATTAGCTTACACGCTTGATGAGAATGGTATTTATACCAAGATAGAAAAAGATGAAAAAGCTCTTGATTCTCAAGAAACTTTTGAAAACTATGTAAGTGGAATTTATAAAAGCTTTAAAAAAGGTCGTGATAAAGCAAAAGCCAATCAAATGGCACAAAAATTCTTTAGAGAGAATTAAATATTTTAGGAATTTAAATTCCTAAAATATATTTTACTAAAATTTATAAAAATTAATTTTATTTTAAGTTTAAAATATTATTATTGACAGATTTTTTTGAACTTCACTTATACAATCCCCTTTATTTAAAATTGTTTTCTAATGGCGGTTAGGCCTTACTCTCGTGGGAGAAGGACAATGCGTGATTATTTAACAACTAAAAATCTTAGCAATGATGATTTTTATACGCTTATAAAAAAAGCTTTGTATTACAAACAACACGATGGCTTTTTTAAAAATTATGAAAATCAAATCATAGCTAATTTATTTTTTGAAGATTCTACAAGAACAAGGACAAGTTTTGAAGTTGCTGAGCTTAAGCTTGGCTTTAGAGTGCTTAATTTTTCTGCTAGTAGTTCAAGTGTAAATAAAGGCGAGAGTTTATATGATACTTGCAAGACTTTTGAAAGCCTTGGAACTAGCGTTTTAGTAATTAGACATAAACAAAATAATTATTTTGATGATTTAGTAGGACTTAATGCTAAAGTGGTTAATGCAGGTGATGGAAGTGGAGCACACCCATCTCAATGTTTGCTTGATTTAGTAACGATTTATGAGCATTTTAATACTTTTAATGGTTTAAAAATAGCAATAGTTGGAGATATAAAAAATTCTCGTGTAGCAAAATCAAACAAAGATGCGCTTGAAAGACTTGGAGCTAAAGTATTTTTAGCTGCACCTCCTATTTATCAAGATAATTCTTATAATGAATACTATAAATTAGATGAAATTATAGATGAGGTTGATGTTTGTATGCTTTTACGCATTCAACACGAAAGACACGATAAAAACGAATTAGATTTAGAAAAATATAGAAAATCTTTTGCACTTACAACTAATAATTATAAAAGATTAAAAAATGATGCAATCATAATGCACCCAGCCCCAATTAATCGTGGAGTAGAGATTGATAGTTGTTTGGTTGAATGTGAAAAATCAAAGATTTTTACCCAAATGAGTAATGGTGTATTTGCTAGAATGGCAATACTTGATTATGTATATGAAAGGATTTAAAATGCTTCTTAAAAATTGTAATGCATTTATAGATAATAAATTTGTTAAAACTGATATTTTAATTGAAGGTAAAAAAATAGTAAAAATAGCTCCTAATATTGATTATAGTGGAGAAATAATTGATGTTAAAGGTAAGCTTGTTAGTGCGGGTTTTGTTGATATTCATCAGCATTTAAGAGAGCCAGGATATTCACACAAAGAGAGCATAAAAACAGGCTCAATGGCGAATGCAAAAGGTGGAATTACTACAGCTTGTGCTATGCCAAATCTAAAACCTGTGCCTGATACTTTAGAGAATTTAAAACTTGAATTAGATTTAATTCAAAAAGATTCTTGTATGAAAGTTCTTCCTTATGGAGCTATTACTATGGAAGAAAAAGGTCAAAGCTTAGTTAATTTTAGCCAATTAGCTCCTTTTGTTTTTGCGTTTAGCGATGATGGAAGAGGTGTTGCAAATGCAAAAATTATGAAAGATGCAATGAAAGAATGTGCGAAATTAAATAAATATGTAATTGCACATTGCGAAGATTTAGACCTAGTTGAAGGCGGTCATATGCACGATGGAGTTCAGTCTAAAAAATTAGGAATTAAAGGAATTTCAAGTTCAAGCGAGAGCGTGCAAGTTGCAAGAGATATGCTGCTTTGTAAAGAATGCAATTCAAATTATCATGTATGCCATATAAGTGCTAAAGAAAGTGTTGCGATGGTTGAGTTTGGCAAAAAACTTGGAGTAAATATAAGTTGTGAAGTAACTCCACATCATTTAATTTCTTGTGATGAAGATATTAAAGAAGATAATGGAATGTGGAAGATGAATCCACCTTTAAGAAGCAAAGCTGATAGAGATTATTTAATAAATGCTTTAAATGAAGGCATAATTGAAGTAATAGCAACAGACCATGCACCACATTCAAAAGACGAAAAGCAAGGTGGATTTAATAAGGCTTATTTTGGAATTATAGGAAGTGAGTTTGCGTTTTCATTGCTTTATACAAAATTAGTAAAAACTAATTTAGTAAAACTTGAGACAATTCTAAACGCTTTTAGCACTAATCCTAAAAAAATATTTAATTTAGAAAATGCAGGGGAGCTTAAAGTTGGTTCGATAGCTGATATTGTGGTAATTGATTTAGATAAAACTTGGGAATTAAAAGAAGATGAAATCGTTAGTTTAGGCAAGAATACGCCTTATTTAGGAAGTGTATTAAGCTCAAAAGTAGAGCTTACAATTTGTGATGGAAAAATTATTTTTAAAGGAGAATAAAATGCAAGATGTAAATAAAATTTTAGTTATAGGAAGTGGTCCTATTATAATTGGTCAAGCAGCAGAGTTTGATTATGCAGGAACTCAAGCTTGTTTATCGCTTAAAGAAGAAGGTAAATATGTAATATTAATCAATTCAAACCCAGCTACTATTATGACTGATAAAAATATTGCTGATGAGATTTATATAGAGCCAATTACTTTAGAATTTGTAACAAAGGTTATTAAAAAAACTCGCCCTGATGCAATATTGGCTACCTTAGGCGGACAAGTTGCTTTAAATATGGCAATAGAATTAGATAAAGCAGGGATTTTAAAAGAATATAATATAAAAGTATTAGGTTCTAGCTTAGATACTATTAATAAGGCTGAAGATAGAGAATTATTTAGAGCATTAATGAATGAATTAAATGAACCTGTTCCACCAAGTGTTATTGTAAATAATACAAAGAGTGCAATTTCTTTTGCTAATGAATGTGGTTATCCTGTTGTTGTTCGTCCAGCATTTACTATGGGTGGAACTGGCGGCGGAATTTGTGAAAATGAAGCTGAACTTAAAAAAATAGCTAGCGAAGGCTTAATTTATTCTCCTACTAGACAATGTTTAATTGAAAAATCAATAGCAGGATTTATAGAACTTGAATATGAAGTTATAAGAGATAGAGCTGATAATGCTATATTAATTTGCGATATGGAAAATATTGACCCTGTTGGAATTCATACAGGTGATTCATTGGTTGTTGCACCAACTCAAACACTTGAGCCAAAAATCAAACAACAAATGATAGATGTTGCTATTAAATTAATAAGAGCATTAAAAATTGAAGGTGGTTGTAATGTTCAAATAGCTTTAAACCCAATTACAAAAGAATATTTTATTATTGAAGTAAATCCTAGAGTTTCACGCTCAAGTGCTTTAGCTAGTAAAGCAACTTCATTTCCTATAGCAAAAATCGCAGCAAAAATCGCAATAGGCAAAACTTTAGATGAGATTAAAAATGAAGCAAGTGGCTTAAGCTATCTTGAGTATAAACCAAATCTTGATTATATAGTTACTAAAGCTCCTAGATTTGCATTTGATAAGTTTAAAGATGCTAATCGTTATTTAGGCACTCAAATGAAAGCAACGGGTGAAGTAATGGGCTTAGGAACTAGCCTAGCTGAAAGTATTTTAAAAGCTATTAAATCACTTGAATATGGAATTTGTCATCTAGGTCTTAAAAACGGCGAAACATACACAGATGAAAAAATCAAAAAGCGTTTAATTAAAGCTGGAGATGAAAGAATATTTTTCATAGGAGAAGCTTTAAGGCGTGGAATTAGTGTTGATGAGATTATGAATCTTACTAAAATGCAAAGATTATTTATAGACACATTTAAGCAAATCATTGATACAGAACACGAATTAAAAGAGAAAAAATTTGATATTCAAGCACTTACAAAAGCTAAGCAAATAGGACTAGCTGATAAAATTATCGCACATCGTTGGGAATGCAAGCAAAAAGAAGTGTATGAACTAAGAGCTAAAAATAATATAAGACCTATTTATAAATGCGTTCAGCCGATGGATTATAAAAATCTAATTCCAAGTTTTTATTCAACTTATAATAAAGAATTTAAAGACACAAATGAAATTAGCAATAAGCAAAAAATAATAGTTTTAGGAAGTGGTCCTATTAGAATTGGTCAAGGAATTGAGTTTGATTATTCTAGCGTGCATGCTATTTGGGCTATTAAAGAAATGGGCTATGAAGCAATAATAATTAATAACAATCCTGAAACATTATCAACTGATTATAGCGTAGCTAATAAGCTTTATTTTGAGCCTTTAAGCAATGAAGAAGTTTTAGAAATTATTAATATTGAAAAACCTTTAGGAGTAATTGTTAGTTTTGGTGGTCAAACTGCTATTAATTTAGCTGAGTTTTTAGAAGCAAATGGAGTTAAGATTTTAGGCACAAGTTTAGATAGCATAAATACTGCTGAAGATAGAAAATTATTTGAAAAATTAATGAGTGATTTAGGCTTAAATCAGCCTAAAGGAATTACTGCAATTAGTGTTGATGAAGCTATCAAAAATGCTAATTTAATAGGCTATCCTGTATTAGTTCGTCCATCGTTTGTTTTAGGTGGTAGAGCTATGCAAGTTGTATTTAACGATGAAGAACTTAAAAAATATATGCAAGAAGCAACAGAAGTAAGCCTTGATAAACCTATATTAATTGATAAATATTTATGCGGAAAAGAGCTTGAAGTAGATGCTATTTGTGATGGAGAAAATGTTTATATACCAAGTATTTTAGAGCATATTGAAAGAGCAGGTGTGCATAGTGGAGATAGCACAGCAATAACTCCTAGCGTTAGTATAAGTGATGAGGTAAAAGAAGAAATTATTAATTACACTAAAAAACTTGCACTTGCTTTAAAAATCAAAGGACTTTTAAACATACAATTTGTATATTTTGAAAATAAACTTTATGTATTAGAAGTAAATCCAAGAGCTTCAAGAACATTGCCGTTTTTAAGTAAAGTAATTAATAAAAACCTAGCAAATATAGCTTTAAAAGCTGCTTTAGGAATAAGCTTAAAAGAGCAAGGAATTACCAAAGAATTTGAAGAAATACAAGGAATGTATTATGTAAAAGTTCCTGTATTTAGCTTCTCAAAATTATCTTTAGTGGATACAGTTTTAGGGCCTGAGATGAAAAGCACTGGAGAAGTTATGGGAACTAGCACAAGTGCAAACAAAGCACTTTATAAAGGTCTTGTTGCAAGTGGCGTTAGGATAGAAGAATTTGGCGGAGTATTATTTAGTATTGATGATAAAAATAAGGCTGATTCACTTGAGCTTGCTCGTGGATTTATGAACTTAGGTTATAAAATCTTAGCTACTAAAAATACAGCAATTTATTTTAATAATCACGGAATTAATGCAATTAGTGTTAATAAATTAGGCGATGAAGACGACATAATTTCAAAAATTGTTAATGGAGAAATTACATTAGTAATTAATACCCCAAGAGATGCAAAAAATAGCCTTAGTGATGGATTTAAAATAAGACGCGCAGCAAGTGAGAGTAAGGTTGCAAGCTTTACAAATCTTGATATTGCAAAAGCTTATTTAAAGGCTTTAGAAGAAATATCATTAAGCGTGTATTCTTTATAATTTTTAAGAATTTAAACTCATTTTTTGAGTTTAAATTCCTTTTTAATTTTAGTATAAAATAAATATTTTTTAAACTCCTAATCAAGAATGATTATTGCTTAGTCTATGTATTAAATAAAAAAAGTTAAGATTTAAATAAAAATATTTTAAGGAAAACAATGTTATTTACAAGAGCTAGTGAATATGCTTTAATTAGTTTAATTTACATTGCAAAACATAAAAGTCCAATAGATGTAGATACTTTAGCAAGTGAATTAAATATACCAAGAAGCTTTTTAGCAAAAATATTACAAAATTTAGCAAGAGCGCATATTTTAAAATCTTATAAAGGTATTAATGGTGGTTTTATTCTGGCAAAAGAACCAAATTTAATAAATATAAAAGATGTCATAATATCTGCTGAAAAAAAAGAGCCTTTAGTTTTTGAATGCACAGGAGATGATAAGTGTCCTAGTAATAGGCACGATACTTGTAAAATATATCCTATAATTACCAACTTACAAGATAAAATAAATTCTTTTTTAACTGATATTACCTTAGAGCAGATTTTAAAATAATGGCAAAACAAAAAAATACTATGCTAAGCCTAGTAGCTCCTTATTTAGAGCCACTTGTAAAATTTAAAAGTCTTTCTATGGTAGGTTTAATAGTTGCTATTTTAGCAATTATTATCGTTCCTTTACCATCTGGAATACTTGATTTTTGCTTAGCACTTAGTATTGCTATATCGGTTTTGATGATTTTAATAGCTATGTATATTCCAAAACCGACTGATTTGACTACTTTTCCAACATTAATTTTAATAATTACTCTTTTTAGACTAAGCCTTAATATCGCAACCACTAGAATGATTTTAAGCAAAGGGCATGAAGGTCCTGCTGCGGTTAGTGATATAATTGCTAGTTTTGGAGAATTTGTTGTAGGCGGAAATTATGTAATAGGGGTTGTTGTATTTTGTATCTTAGTATTAATTAATTTTATGGTTGTTACAAAGGGTTCAACTCGTGTTAGTGAAGTTCAAGCTAGATTTACGCTAGATGCAATGCCAGGAAAACAAATGGCAATTGATGCTGATTTAAATGCAGGGCTTATTACTGAAGAACAAGCTAGAGAAAGGCGTCAAGAAATAATAGGCGAAGCGAACTTTTATGGAGCTATGGATGGTTCTTCTAAATTTATTAAAGGTGATGCAGTTGCAGGTATAATCATCACTATTATTAATATAGTTGGCGGACTTTTAATAGGTATGTTTCAGCACGATTTAGAATTAAATGCTGCTGCTTCTAGTTATACTATTTTAACTATAGGAGATGGTCTTGTATCTCAAATCCCAGGATTAATCACTTCAACAGCAACAGCTATAATTATTACTCGTGCAAGCAAAGAAGAAAAACCATTTGCTGAAAAATCTTTAGAGCAATTATTTGGAGATTATAAAACCTTATTTATAGTTGGGTTTATTTTGTTCGTATTTGCTTTAGTTCCTGGTCTTCCTACTATTTCACTAGGTTTTATGGCTTTTGTATTTGGTGGGCTTGGCTTTTTACTTATGAAGACTAAAGATGAAGATTTATTAAGTCCTAAACCAAAGCAAAAAGGAGCAGCTCAACAGCCAAATACAAGTGGAGCAGCACCAGCTCAAAGCACAACACCACCTAGAAAAAGTGAAGCTGAAATTGCAGCAGAGCGTAAAAAGAAAAATGAAGAAAGCTTAAATCTTGAAATGCTTGAATTACAAATCGGATATTCTTTAGTAAAAGTTGCTGAAAGTGATTTAATAGATAGAATTCCAACAATGCGTCAAACAATAGCTAAAAATCTAGGTTTTTTAATGCAAGATATTAGAATAATTGATAATATTCAGTTAGACCCTAATGAATATGATTTTAGAATTAAAGGAATTTCAATTGCAAAAAATATTATATATCCTGATAAATTTTTAGCAATTGATAATGGTTTTGATGAAACCGATGAAATAGAAGGAATAGAAGTAATAGAACCTGCTTTTGGTTCAAAAGCTATTTGGATTGACCCAAGTGAAAAAAATAAAGCTACAATGAGTGGTTATGTAGTGGTTCATCCTGGTGCAGTAATTAGCACGCATTTAAGTGAATTGGTTAAAGAACACGCAGCCGAACTTTTAACTAGGCAAGAAGTAAATTCTTTATTAGATAGATTAAAGCTTACTCAAAGTGTGTTGGTTGAAGAAGTATTGAAAATCACTTCAATAGGTCTTATACAAAAGGTATTAAAAGAATTATTAAAAGAGCAAATTCCAATAAAAGATATGATAAGTATATTAGAAACAATATCTGATTTAGTGCCTTATACTCAAGATATTGATACAATAACAGATCATGTAAGAGCTAGTCTTAATAGAGTAATTACTAATATGTATTTAGATGATAATAACAAACTACAATTTTATGCACTATCAATGCAAGTGAATAGGCGTTTATTGGAAATGCTAGTAACTAATAAAAACGGCACAACAACCCTAGCAATAAATACAGAGCAAACCCACGCTTTATATACAGCAATTAGCGATAAAGTAAAAGAGCATTATAATATGCATTCAAATACTTTTATATTATTAGTAGAACCTAGCCTTAGAAGAAAGATAAAAGAGATTTGTGAAAGATTTGGATTAAAACAAGTTGTTGTTCTTGCTTATAGCGAGATTGCAAATAACGCTGATTTTGATAATATAGGTAATGTTGATGCAGCAATTTAGAAAGGAAAATAATGAAAATATATCACCTAAGCCACACTGATTTAGATGGATATGGTTGCCAATATGTGGTAGCTAATTATTTTAAGGATTGTGAATTTTATAATTCTAATTATGGCAAAGAAATTGAAGAAAAATTTGAAGAAATTATGATAAAAGTAGAAGCAAATCCTGATGAATTTGCTCTTATTTTAATAACTGATGTAAATCCTATTGAAAGTGTTTGCGAAGAATTTACTTCTAGGGTTTCAAGGCTAAATCACGCAAAATTATTATTGCTTGACCATCATCAAACAGGTAAAGCTTGTATGGAAAAATATCCTTGGTATTTTTTAGATAGTTCAAGGTGTGCTACTAAGATTACTTATGATTTTTTTAGTAAAATTTTTGGAGAAAATAAAGAGCTAAGCCTAATGGTAGATATTATAAATAGCATTGATATTTGGCTAAGTGATAGCAAATATTTTGAATTAGGCAAAATCTTAATGCAAATAATTGCTAGTAGTAAGGAGATAAATAGAACTATGTTTGCTAAGCAAAATCACGCTTATATGTTCTTTTTATTAAACAAAGCTAGAGAATATTTTTATCTTGAAAACCCGAATATTGCTTTAGAAGATGCAACCCATAGTATTAAAAAAGAGTTTTTTAAAAATGACAAAAACGATACTTTGTGTAATTTAATAAGCGATTATTTAGTAAGGATTTTAAGCGAAAATAAGCAAGATTATACGATTTATTATAAAGATAAAAAAGGCTTATTAGTCTATGATATAGGAAATGTTAGCGTTATAGGAAATGATTTTTTAGTCAAAAATCCTGAATATGATTTCTTTTTAGAAATTAATCCTGGCAAGAAAATCTCTCTTAGGGCTAATAATAAAATTGATGTTAGTTTATTTGCAAAAACGGCTTTTAATGGTGGCGGTCACGCAAATGCTAGTGGCGGGATATTTACAAGTTATAAAGATAGTAGTGTATATTCTAAGATTTACGAACAAACTAAAACTTATTTGGAGAAATTTAATGAAAAATGAAGAAATTGAAGATTTAATGTATGAGATTGCTCTAATGCATAAAGCTGCTTTGTATTATGCAGGAGTTAAGAAAAATTGTCTAGAAAAGGCTGCATTTACTTATCTTGAGCTAATTGATGAAGCGAAGAGTGAAGATGATTTTGAGCTTATTTTAGAAACTATGGCTTTATTAAAAGACAAACACCCTGAGTTTTTTAACTAAAATATAAATATAATTAGTCTAATTTAAATTCTTAGAATTTAAATTAGAAAGATATTTTGTAAGCATTCTAATTATTGAAATTAATCAAAACCTTACCGATTTTATTGTTATTTTTTACACTTTTTAAAGCTTGGTTTATATCATTTAGGCTAAAAATCTCACCGACTGATGGGCGGTATTTTATATTATCTAGCATATAAGATATTTGCTTAAGCTCTTCGCCGTTTTTATTAACAAACATAAAATGATACTCACAGCCTACTTTTTTAGCTGCATTGTTTAGCTTAAGTCCTGCAAAATAAAATAAAATCTGCTTTAGTTTTGAAAGCTTCAAGCTTTTAGCAAATTTCATATCAGGCATACCCTTTAAAGATACTAGCTTTCCGCCTTTATTTAGGATTTTAAACTGCTTAAAAGTTTCATTTCCACCAATGCAATCTATTACAAAATCTACTTTAATTTTTGTATAATCATCGCTTTTTGTAAAATACTCGCAAACGCCTAATTCTAAGGCTTTTTGCTTAAAATTAGCATTTCCGCTAGCATATATTTTAAATTCTTTTGCAAGTGGCAAAGCAAGATTTCCAAAACTCCCACTAGCTCCAGAAATAAATATTGAGTTTTCATTTTTAGCATTCATTAATTTAATAGCTTGTAAAAATGTTAAAGAGGCTAGTGGCACGCAAGCTGCTTCATCATCTTTTAAATATTCAGGCACTTTTGCTATATACTTATGATTTATCGCTACATATTCAGCAAATGCTTTTTCACACATTGCATAAACTCTATCCCCAACTTTAAATTCTTTTACATTTTTACCTATGCTAGTTATAACTCCTGCTAATTCATTGCCTAAAATTAGTGGTAATTTATAAGGAGTTATTATATTTAGTGCGCCATCTTTTATAAGATTATCTAGTGGATTTACGGCTGCATAAGTTACTTTAATTAAAACTTCATCATCTGTTATTTTTGGAATATCAATTTCTTTTATTTCTAAATCACTTTTAAAATTATTTAAAACTGCTGCTTTCATAATTTTCCTTTAAATTTAATTATTTTTTTATGCAATTATATATACATAGTCATTAAAATCTTGCATTACAAATTCTTTCATTTTATAGCTACCTTTAGATTTGCTAGAAACGAAAACTCTTCTTTAGCACTATTTATATCTTGTAGCATTATCTAGACATTTTTAATTGAAAAAAGTTTTTTAATCTCTTATTTTTGCTCTATGTAAAACCCAAGCTTTTCATAAAATAAAATTGATTTATTTATGCTCGTTACAAATAAAAATGTTTTTGTGTTTTTAACACACTTTTTATAAAGCTAATTTTATTTTTAACTAAGCAAAAATATTCTTATTTAGTTAAATTTATATATAGCAATTACATTAAATCACTATTTTTTATATAGATTTTTTAGTTAAAAATAATTAAATCTATTTATTTAAGTTGCATAGCATTCTCACAACCTATATTGTTGCCTAAATCACAAGCTTTATTGAAAAAATGTTTAGCTATTTGAGTATCTTGTTTTATACCTTGTCCTTTAAAATACATAAACCCTAAATTGATACAACCTATTGCATTATTTTTCTCACAAGCTTTATGATAGAATATTACAGCCTTAACAAAATCTTGTTTTTCACCTTCGCCTTTTTGGTATAAAGTTCCTAAATTACTACAAGCACTCGCATAATTTTTATCACAAGCTTTTGTATAAAATTGAATTGCTTTTGTATAATCTTGCTTTACACCCACTCCAACATTATATAAAAATCCCAAATTATAACAGCTAACAACATACTCATCACTACAAGTTTTAGTATAAAGCTTTACTGCTTTTGCATAGTCTTGTTTTGTGCCATTTCCGCTAACATATAAACCAGCTAAATTATTACAACTATAAATAAACCCACCTTCGCAAGATTTTTTATAAAGATTAAATGCTTTAGTATAATCTTGCTCTACTCCTTGTGCGTTTTCATATAAAACTCCTAAATGATAGCAAGCTTCAAAATCTTCATCATTACAAGCTTTTGTAGCTAGTTGTGCAGCCTTTTGATAACCATAATTATCTTTATAATTAGAGCCTAAGAGAACACAAGCAATGTAATCATCTTGATCGCATTTGATTTTTTCTAGCATATTTGTTTTAGAACAACCGATAATGCAAATGCTTAAAAGTATAAAACACAATAGCTTTTTCAATATATCTCCTTTTTTGGAAGTAAATTATACTAATTTGTTATTTTAATTATTATTTTAAGCATTTATTATTTTGTTTAGAATTTGATTTTCGTATTCTTTTAGGTATTTTTGCGTATTGCTTTTTTATAAAAATCATAACAATCAATGGTTTTAAGCACACTTGTTTTAGCTAATTGGTTTGCTTTATGAGAGCTTACACTTAGCTAATCAGTTTAAACCCTGTAAGAAAAATCTATTTTAGTTTTGAAAGCTTTAAGTCTTATCTAACTTTAAAAAATACTAGCAAAAGCCTAATTCTAAAGCTTTTGTAAAATTTATAAAACTTATTTTGTGTTACTTAACTAGCATTTCATACTTAATAAGGACTTATTAAAAATCTATGTTTTAAATTCTTTTACTTTTATCTAAGTTAGTTATAAAATTAAAAGATTATTTAGTGGATAAAGTCTTATAATTTATTTTATAAATTCTTTATCCACTAGAATTTAAATATCAATTTTTTAGCTAATTTTTGATAATTCCTTTATTTTCTCTATAGCTTCATTATTTAAACCAAATCTTCTTGAATATTTATTCACGCAAGAATCATCTAAAAATTCTAAAACTATTTCTTTTGCACTTACATTTTGACTTAAATTTTCTTTAATCAATCTTGTGATTTCTTGCAAAATCTCTGCACTGATATTTAATAAATCAATTTGTATGAATTCTCCTTCAAAGGCTTTTGGGTTTTGCGTGAATTCTTCTTTATTTTCTTTAGAATATTGCCTTCTTGGTTTTGCTATTCTTTTTTCAAATACCACATAACCTAATGAGTTTTTATTCTCACTTGGCTCCTTTATAAGCTCGTTAGTAATTAAGAAAAAATCATCAATAAATACCCCAACTCCATTCTCATCAGCTCTTAAACTAACTTCAAATCCATATAAATTCTCTTCTTTTTCTTTACTAAAAAACTCATTTTCTAGCTTTTTATACACTTCATCATTAAAGCATAAAATATCAAATTCTCCACCTTCATCAACCACTTTAAGCTTAGCAAAGGCTTTATTTTTTTTGCTTACTTTAAATTCTGCTTCAGTTACTATTCCTAAGCAAAAAGCATTGTAATCTCCATAATCAGCCTTGTTAAAATCGCTACTTTTTAAGTATTCAATATTTTGAGTTAGATGAGAAAATCTTTTAATATCGCCCTTAATTTTCTTACCACCCTTTTTGCTAAACACTTCATATCCAAGAGCATTTTTATCATCAGTATTTACACCTATTTCACTAGCATTTACTTCTATTAAGTTATTTAAAAATAAAGTATTTTTTGCATTATCTCTTTTAAGATTTAAAATAAATGCGTAAAGAGATTTTTTGGTTTTTACATCTTGAGCTGCTAGGTTCATTGCTTTATATTTTGATGCTAAAACATCTATTAAATCAGGGTTAAAACATAAAATATTAAAATTTGAATAATAATCAAGCGCTTTAATATTTGCATAGCTTTTACCGCTTTTGCTTTGTTTAAAATCAACTTCTTCAATAATTCCTAAGCAAAATGCTTGATATTCCCCATCATCTAAATTCTCAAAATCACTACTTTTATAATGCTCAATTGATTTAATTTCTTTTTTAAACTCATCTAGCGGGTGTGAGCCAAGATATATTCCTAAATATTCTTTATCAAACTCGGCTAATTCTGCTACGCTAAATTCTTCTTGGTTTGTAATATCAATACTACTATGATATTCTGTTTCAAATTGAGAGAATAAACTCTCTTGCAATCTTTTATCATGCTCTTTTTTTGCTTTAAACTCATTAATAATATAATCAATTGCATTTAAAGCACTTTTTCTATTAATCCCAATACATTCAAAACAACCCGTCTTAGCTAAAGCTTCTAAGCCTTTTTTATTCATATAAGCAGCATCAGCCCTTGCAATAAAGTCTTTCATATCGCTAAATGGCTTATCTGCTCTAGCTTTTGCAAGTCCTTCAGCACTAGGAATTCCAAAGCTCTTAATTGAGCCAAGCCCATAGACAATAGCAGCTTTTCCATCTTTTATAGTAACGTTAAATTCCCTTGTACCATCGTTTATATTAGGTGGTAAAAGCTCTATTCCTAATCTATCTAGCTCATCTTTATATTTTTCAATTTTTTCAACTTTTCCTTCTTCGCTAGTTAGTAATGCTGCCATAAATTCTGTTTCATAATATTTTTTAAGATAAGCAGTCTGAAAGGCTACTAGAGCATAGGCTGCTGAGTGAGATTTGTTAAAGCCGTATTCAGCAAATTTTAAGATAAGCTCCCATAAATCATCAGCCTTTTTCTCATCAAAGCCTTGTTTTATAGCACCTTCTAGATATTCTCCTTTTAATTTTACCATTTCTTCAAGCTTTTTCTTACCCATAGCACGACGAACCAAATCAGCTCCACCTAAGCTAAATCCACCAATGGTTTGAACTACTTGCATAACTTGCTCTTGATATACAATAACTCCATAAGTTGGCTCTAAAATAGGCTTTAATTCAGGGAAAGCATATACAGCTGGTTTTCTTCCGTGCTTAATATCTATAAAATCATCAACCATTCCACTATCAAGTGGCCCTGGACGATAAAGTGCTAAAACAGCGATTAAGTCTTCAAAGCAAGTTGGCTTAAGCCTAGCATTTAAATCCTGCATTCCCGAGCTTTCTATTTGGAAAATCCCAAGAGTATTTCCTGTTTGAATTAAATCATAAACGCCTTTATCATTTACATCAATTTTGTTCCAGTCTATATCTATATTATGGCGTTTTTTAATGAGTTTTATAGCATTATCAATAACGGTTAAAGTTTTAAGTCCTAAGAAGTCAAACTTAATCAAATCAACATCTTCAAGATAATCTTTCATATATTGAGTTACTAATGCGTCTGATTTTGGTTGTTTAAACAATGGGGTTTTTTTCCATAATTCTTCGTTTGAAATCACCACTCCAGCAGCGTGCATTCCTGCGTTTCTATTAAGTCCTTCAAGTGCTAATGAATACTCCCAAACTCTAGTTCCGATTTTGCTTTTGCCCCTTACATCATCAGGGTGGCAAACTATATTTTTATACTCTGCACGATTGTCTAAATCTTCAATGAAAGCCTTAATATCAGGGTTTTTTTCGTAAGCATCTTTTAGAGTGATTTTTAGCTCATCAGGGACTAATTTTGCTAAAGTATCAGCATCTTTTATGCGTAAATCACAAACCCTTGCAACATCACGAATAACACCTTTTGCAAGTAATTTACCAAAGGTAATTACTTGAGCTACGTTATAGCGACCATATTTTTTTACAACATAATCAATTACTTCTTCACGCCTATTTTGACAAAAATCCACATCAATATCAGGCATAGATACACGCTCAGGATTTAAAAAACGCTCAAAAAGTAGATTATAAGGAAGTGGGTCTAAATCAGTTATTTCTAAACAAAACGATACCAATGAACCTGCGGCAGAGCCCCTACCAGGTCCAACAGGAATACCCATATCCTTAGCAGCTTTTATAAAATCATGAACGATTAGCATATAACCACTAAAACGCATATTTTTAATAATGTTGATTTCAGTTCTTAAACGCTCTTTATAGGTTTCGTGTTTGCTCTCATCAATATATACTAAACGCTTATTAAGCCCGTCCCAGCAAAGCCTTTCAAACAATACATCATCATTGCTAAAGCTAAACATATCTTGACTAGGTAATTCTAAGCCGATTTTTTCAGCATATTCAAGAGCGAATTTAAAATTTGGCGGAGTAGGGTTTCCTAAGTTTAGCTCTAAATTACATTTATCAACTATTTCTTGAGTATTTTGCACAACTTCAGGCACATCAAGGAATAATTCGTGCATTTCTTCAGCGCTTTTTACATAGATTTCACTCATTGTATGTCTTAAGCCATTGTCTTTTTTGGCTTCATCACTTTCAGGATCAACCCCTACAATATCTCCTGTGCTAATTGCCATAAAGATATTTTGAGCTTGAGCCCTATCTTTATAAGTATAATGTGAATCGTTTGTAGCTATTACTTTTATACCTAATTCTCTTCCTAATTTAAGTATATTTGTATCTATATTTAATTGAGAATTTATACCCATTCTCATAATTTCAAGATAAAAATCATCTCCAAAAACTTCTTTATACCAAAGTGCGGCTGCTTTTGCACCTTCATAGCCTTTAGCACCCATATCAGCATTTGTTTTTCCATTGCGACGAACTTCTTTATCATTTAAATGCCAATTAATCTCACCTGCAAGACAAGCAGAGCTACAAATTATACCTTCGCTATATTCTTTTAATAATTTTTTATTAATTCTAGGGCGATAATAAAAACCATCTATATGAGCTCTTGAAGTAAGATACATAAGGTTTTCATAGCCTTTTTGATTTTTAGCAAATAAACATATATGCCAACGGCGATTGGTTGCAGTGCTGCTTAAATCATCATCATCGTGCAAATAGCCTTCAAATCCAATAATAGGCTTAATTCCGTGCTTTTTCATACTTTTATAAAAATGAATTGCTCCAAACATAACCCCGTGATCAGTTATTGCACAAGATTTGAAATTTAACTCTTTTAATCTTTTTGCTAATTCATCAATTTTATTTGCGCCATCTAAAAGCGAATATTCTGTATGTAAATGTAAATGTGTAAAATCCATAATTTATCCTTTAGGGCTATTTTAGTCGTTTTATCTAAAGACTTTTTAAACACAAATTCCTATTTAAAATTTGTATTAAAATTTAGACAATTCTAAAATATATTTTTTATTTTTTAAACCATATAATATAAAACAATTTTTATTTAAGTAAACTTATATTAATAATTAATATTATATTAATATTAGAAAATACATAAGATAAACTTACTTGATATAGTTTTTAATTTTATTTTTAACAAATTTAAGAATAATTAAATACTTTTATTAAATTTTATTAATAAATTTCGTATATTTTCCCGTTTATAAGCTCTGTTTATATACCCTGGATGATAAAATGAATTATCATCAAAATTATCACTATAAATAGATTTAAGACTTTTTGAAGTTTTTGTAAAAATATCTTTTGCTTTATTATACAACACATCATTACGAAAAATCGCTTGACTAAAACCAAAATAAACACTTTTGTTGTAAAAATCAATATCATCGCTAAATAAAAACCTACTTTTAATCGTGTTTAAATCATATATAGCTTGATTTAAATTTTGATTTTTTAGATTAAATAAATTAAATATTTGAATAACTCCATTTAGTTCTTTTGGTTTGCCTATATACGAGCCATTAAACATTTTTTCAACCTGTCTCATTGTGCTATCTGGAGAAAAAAATTTCCAGTTACCTAAGTCTATTTGTTTTTTATCTTTATAAAAATTACTAATTTTTTCTAAATCAGCCACATTATCATTAGGTGTTGCAGAGCCAGGGTTTAACATAACAATACTACCTATCAATTCGCTACTTGTCCCAAAACATAGTAATGTATTTAATCTAAATTCGTTGCCATTATCATTAAAAAATTGTGCATAAACTTTCATATATTATCCTTTGATTTATACTATATAATATTTAGTTTTTATATTCTATTCACATTTATTTTCTAAGTAATCTGTATAAAATCTAGGTAGTTTCTCTAAGCTCTTACACTCTTTAAACATATCTACAATATCTTTTACATTAGAAGTATCAAATTCGATCTTTTGATTAAAACTTTTACAATAATAAAACATATTTTCCATATTTTCTACATTTTTTGTATCAAATTCGATCTTTTGATTAAAATTGAAACAATTTCTAAACATATCACTCATATCTTTTACATTAGAAGTATTAATTTCAAGCTTTTGATTAAAAATTTCACACGAAGAAAACATAGCGCTCATGTCTTCTACATTGCTTGTGTTAAACTTAAGTAATTGATTAAAATTTGAGCAACCTGCAAACATACCTCTCATATCTTTTACATTAGAAGTATCAAAATCAAGTTTTTGATTAAAATCACATATAAAAAACATAAATTTCATATCCTTTACATTACTTGTATTAAATGAAAGTTTATTGTTAAAATTACTATCAGCAAACATAAAACTCATATCAACTACATTAGAAGTATCAAAACTAAGCTCTTCATTAAAATAATAACAATGAGCAAACATCCCACTCATATTAAGTACTTTGCTAGTGTCCCACTCGTTAATCCCACTAAAATCACTTCGCTTACAATCATAAAAAAGCCAACTCATATCGGTAATTAAACTTGTATCAATATCACCTAGATAAATGCTTTCATCATTTACTAGCTCTTTTAATTCTTCTTTTGTAGTTGGTTTTAGATTGTTTTTATTCGAAATTTTGCTTTTAATTAAAGGCTTTGTAGGGCTTAAGACAAATATTTTAAACTCATCTTCTATGTTTTGGTCAAAAAACACTACACCTTCTTCTAGTCTATTGTATATATTATTCATCGTTTCAACATATTCATAAAAGTTGCAGTCTTGCGGTAAATTTGTATATATAATACAACCATTTTCTACATTTATTGAGTCGTAATTATCATATGCTTTCAATATTCCGCATTTAATATTTTCTAACATTTGAGAAAGTTGAAAAAAGGTATATTCGTGAATACCACAGCCTTTGACATCTTTGAATAATATATTGTAAATAATCTTTAAAACAACGCTTTCTTCTATAAATAAACCTTCTTCGCTATATGCTAAAGTTATTTTATCACCATATATCTTTTCTATTAATTTTAACATTTTTACTCCTTTGATTTTAGCGATTGTATCATAATCAAGTGCCTGATTATGTCCATATGTGATTTTTTAACAAATTTAAGTCAAATTTTTAATTCAAATTCTTTTAACAAATAAAAGAATTTTGTAAAACTCCCAACATTTTTTCTTGGTGTTTTTTAATTTGTTGCGATAACCATTGGCTTTTATCACCATCTTTATATATTTGATTTTCAAATACATCAAACAATTTTAAACTTTTAATTTTATTATTTTTAAAATCTATTTTTTTCTTTTCATATCCTTGATTATTTAGGCTAGAATTCTCACTAGAGCTAATAAGTGCTAAATTACCAAATAAATCTATATCACTCTTATCATCTAATTTATTATTATTTTGATTTTCTTCATGCTGGGCTAAGATATGCTCTACTGAATTAATATTTCTAAAATAATAGCCACTTTTATAACTTTCAAAGCTACTTTTAAAATTTGCTCCGAATTCTTGATCTGTGTGATAATTACCAATTAATAAATAATATTCCAAACGATGAAACCAGTAAGTAAGATTTACTTTATAATTTCCACGATTGTTATAGTTTAAAAAACTAAATTTATCTTCATTTATATTACTTAAATCATCTTTTATTGAAATTGTATCACCAAAATTTATTGCATTAATTTCATCAATTAAATTTGGTTTATTGTTTAAAGTATCATTTGCCATATTAAATTGTTTGATTGCCAAAAAGTCATCAATATTTTTTAGGTAGTCTTTAAGTTTGTCAGCATTGTTTTTTAATATTTCCAAACAATTTTCATTAGTTATTTCTTTTTGCTCTTCTATGATTTTATTTTTACAAAATTCTAAATAATGTGTTAAAAAGTGGTGGTAGTTGATATTATCCCCACGCCTTGCTACTCTTAGATAGTTTTGGATTAGTTTTAATTCAGTAGTAATATCAACTTCATGCCAATCATCGTTTTTGTCATCATACTTTCTAAATCTATTCCATAATTTATATTCATTTTCTTCATCATCGGCTTTTCTTTTTATTACAAAGGTATCAAAGATAATTCTATAATTTTTTAATGCTCTTATTATTTTTATTGCTATTATTGCTCCACAATTATTATTAAATTCTAAACAATCCCAAGTGTTTTCAAGGAATTTATCTTTTTTTATTGATATTTTTATATCTGTTTTAAAAATAGTTGATTCTTGTCTTGATAAAATCTTAAAAACATGTAAAACAAAGGTAGGGAAATCAATAATGCTTTCAAACTCAGCTCTATCTTTATCATTGTTTGAATAATTTTGTAATTTTTCTTTATTTTTGATTATATTTTCAATAGTTGGCTGAGTTGTATTAGGGTCTTTACTATTATTTACAAAACCAAAATCTGAAAAATAATTCATCTGCGAACATTCATCAAATATCCTAGCGTATTTTGTAACTTCATCTTGTGTTTTCTCATCACTATGTATTTTTTCTAATAACCTTGCCTTTAAAATATCTGTGCCATCAAGCTGAACGCCTGTATTATTCATTCTTACAAAATATTTATTTAGCTCCACTTGATCGCCTAAAATCACTAGATTAAACTTAACATTAGTAAAGATAAAATTACAAAAACTTTCTAGTTCATTATCTTCAAAATACTCATTAAAATAATCAAAAGCTAATTTAATATTTGCATTTGTTTTTTCAAAATCATAATCCCAAATAGCATTTTCATCATCTTCTCTAATAGGCATATGAATTCTGCATTTTTCTTCTTTACCTTTTTGAACAAAAGCAAATTTATAAGCTTTTTCAAAATCTCCTTTTGCTTCTTGCATTTTATTATTTTTAAAACACATATACACACATAAGAAAAATATCGTGCTAAGTCTTTGTTGTCCATCTACAAGCTCAAAATTACCTTCGTTGTTAGCTACTACTATATTACCTATAAAATGAGTTTTGTCGTTATCATTCATATAATTTCTAAAATCATCTAAAAGAGCTTTTATTTGCTCATCTTTCCAAGCATAAAGCCTTTGATAAGGCGGAATTATAAATATTTTATTAAATTCATTATTTGATAAAATTTCACCTAAACTACAAATCTGCGAAGTTGTTTCTTTATATTGTTTCATTTTATTATCCTACATAATGACCTAAAATCCCATATTTTTTAAATTCTTCATTTAAATAATCTTTACATAGCTCTTTATAGTCTTTACGCTTTCCACCATCGATTTGATTTTCTGCGATCTTTTCTTGCTCATACGCATAACACTCCCTAGCTATCTCATCAAGACTTTCATAAATCTTACTCTCGTAATTGTTTACAAATATAGCTCTTATGATTTTTTCGCTACTACCCATCGTGCTTTCCCATCGCACACTTTTACCAACAAGTCTATTTGTATAAATAATCCTTGTAGCAAATCTCATCATCTTATCAAAATTACCACTCTTAAACCTATCCATAAACACCACCATACACATACATAATGCGTTTTGTAAATATCCTGTCCCGTCTAAGTAATTTAGCTTTTGATAAAAATCTGTTTGTTTTATGATTTTTAGCATTTCATAAAATTTTCTAAAATATTCAAAAAACTCAACCCCATTTGCAAAATCGCTAATAATTCCATAATCACACGAACTTTGTCCTGATAAATTCTCCTTACAAAACTCATCAAATATCAAATCATCACTCCACCATTTGGTTCTTTCATGCTCTTGCTTGATGGTTTTCCTAGTAAAATTTAGTATTTGATTTAAAAATTTATTGATATTGTCTTTATCGGCATTTATAACGCTCTCAAAATATCTAGCATTAGCATTTTGCAAATCCTTATGACGCTCTTGCTTGGCTTGTAAATGAAAGGCTTTTATAAGGTCGTAATTTTCTAGCTTTTTGCCTTTTGAATTGGTATTGTCAAAAAAGATAAAAGCATCATCGGCTTTTGTTGTAGCTACTATGATAAATTGAGTATTTTCTAGCTTTTCTAAAAAATCTTTAGCTTTATCTTCGTTGCTCAAATAGTTTTTAATATACTCATAATTATTCTTGATATTATCTTGAGAAATTTTATGAAAAAAGCTTACATTACTTAGGTAGTTACTATATCCATTGTGATTTTCCATAACAATTTTATATTCACTTAACACCATCAGAATAAGCTTAATCGTAGTTAGTCTTTGCTGTCCGTCTATTACTTCATAAATTGTTTTACCATCTCGCTTGATTTCGTGTAAAATAATAGAGCCTAGCAAGGCTCCATCTTTAGTATTTTCAATATCTTTTAAAAGCATTTTTATTTGTTTTAATTCCCATACATAAGGGCGTTGATAATCAGGTATGCTAAGATTTAGTTCGGTTAATTCATTAAAAGTTAATATGCTTGAGCTTACATTATCCATAAAAATCCTTTAGATTATAAAATTACAATTTCATTAACTCGTTTTTAGCTTTTTCTAAATCATCAAGATTTAATAATAAATCAAATTCCTTAGGTTTTTTATAAACCTTATCATAATAATTGACTAAAAGTATTTTTGCTACACTTTTTAAATCCTTATTATTATAAGCAGTGCTTAGCTCATAAACTAAGGCATTTCCTAAATAAGGCTTTAATCTCTCAATACAAAAATAAAAAAACTCTGGGCTAATGTTTTGATAATCATTCACACAATTTTGCACTCTAATATCCAAACTAGCTTCGCAAAACACCTTAATACCGCTATTCATTTGCTCGTAAAAATTATTAAATAAAGTTATAGTTCCTATGTTTTTGCTCTCTGCTTCTATGAATACTTTTGCATCTTTTAATGCTTTTAATTCATTTATTAGATTTATATCAAATTGTTGTTGGCTAGGTTGTAAAAACCCACGAGAGCCAAAAGTTGAGCCGAAATGATGGGCTAATTTTTCTAAATCTATTTTATTATCAAGTAATTTTAAAAGCCTTGTTTTACCACAAGCTGTATTTCCTGCTAGGCTTACAAAATTAGGATTTTGATAGCTATTAAGATACGAAATCATCTCGTTTCTAAGTTCTTTAAAACCACCTTCGCATTTATAGACTTTAAATCCAATCTCACTTAAAATATGACCTATCGCACCACTTCGCTGACCGCCCCTAGCACAATAAATATATATTTCATCTTTATGTGGATTTGCTATATTTTGTATTTTTTTAAGATGAATGCTTGTGTTTTTGCAAATAAAACTAGCTCCTAATAATTTTGCGTTAAATTTATTAGTAGCATATTTTGTCCCTACTAACTTATGCTCTTCGTTATTTAAAGCAAAAAAGTTTAAGGCTTTTTTTAAATGTGCTTTTTTGTATTCATTTGGACTTCTTGCGTCTATTAAAATATTTTTATTAATATTTAAAAATTCTTTAGCACTAATTAGCTGCATTGTAGTTTTGAAAGCTCTCTTTTATCTTTAAATATAATTCATCTAGGCTAGTCCCTATAACTCTAGTATCACAAATAGTGGTTATAAAATTAGTATCCTTATGCCATCTTGGTAAGACATGTAAATGCAAGTGTTTTGCTATACCAGCACCTGCTGCATCGCCTAAATTAAGTCCGATATTTACTCCTTGTGCGTGCAAGGTTGTTCTCATAATATTTTCAGCAAATCTAGCTATTTTTGCCATTCTAAGCCAAGTTATCTCATCTAAATCGTTTAAAAACTCAACATGCTTTCTAGGAGTTATTAGAATATGTCCTGGAGAATAAGGATATTTATTCATTAAAACCCTACATAACTCATCTTCATAAACTAGCACTTCACTATCTTCGCAAAAAGGACATAAACTTCTATCTTCTTTAAAATATTTATCACGCCAAGGTGCTTTTAGGTGTTGCATTAAGAATTCCTTTATATTTAGTATTTGGAACATTTTTTAATAATTTATCGTTAGCAATAAAAATATCAAATTGTTTTATGGTAGCTTTAAATAAATCTATATTATTTTTAGCTAAAAATCCTAAGCTAAAACCACAATTTTTTGCAAGATTTAATAAATCATTATTAGCAATTTTATCCAAAACAATCCCATCAGCTCCGTAAATACTAGCTTTGATTAATTCATCTTCGCTTAAGTTTTTTGAATAATAAAATAAATGCTTTTTAACATAACGCCTAGCATAACCTAACTCATCAAAATCACTGGTAATAAAAGCATCATTTAAATCATTTAAGTCATAGCTAAATTTAATTATTTCATTTTTAAATTCGCTTAAATCTCTTGGATAAAACAGATTAAATCCAAGACTTTTTATTAGAATTTCTTTGCTTAATTCTTGCATTTATTTATCCTTTGATTATGCAGTTTTATTTCATCTTCATTTAAAACATCTTCGTTTTGTAATACTTTTTGCATAGTTTCTTGTGCATTTTTACAATCATTTATTAAATAATATCCCCAAGCTAAAGTATCAAGAAAATAAGCATTATCAGGTTCTTGTTCTAAAGCTTTTTGTATTAGTTTTATACCTTTTGCAATATCAATTTTTTCATCAATTATTGTATAAGCATATATATTTAGCATATTAGGAGCAACGCCACCTTTAGCTACTAATTCATCTAATTTGAAATAATCAAATTCTTTAGGATTATCTAGCATTTCGTATATATATGATTCTATTAAATAACTATTATTATTTTCTTTAATTGCTTTTTGATATAAAAATTCACTAAGTTTTTTATATTCTTTTAAATTAAAATATACTTTATAAGCTAATTCATCATCTAAATTAGCTATTTCATAAAGTTCTTTTTTCTTGTTAAATTCCAATAATTTCTTAGTTATTGTGTATAAAATATCTTTATTATTTGTAAATTCATAAAGCTTCATTCCTAAGCTAAAAATCTCATTAATATCTGAAGAATTATTAAGTTCATAAAGTGCTTCTAATCTATACAACAAAAACAATGAATAATCAGGATTTATAGGCACTAATTTAGTATATTCTTTGATATTTTTATAATCTTTTTCTTTAAATAATTTTAGTATTTGTTCTGAATAGCCTTTAGGGTCTAATCTAATCGTTTTCTCCCACATATTAAGAGCTTTTAAAGCATTTAAACGCATTAATAAAAAAGGAGCTAATTCTGTATCTACTTTATTATTTTCTTCTGCGGTTTTATTAAATTCTTCTGTTAGTTTTATTACATCTTTATATTTTTCGTTAGCCATAAGCATTTCAATATATAAATATAATGAGTATAAATTGCTATATTTTTTATAATAATCTTTAGATATTTGTAAGGCTTCTTTTTTTAATCCTTGATTAAACAGCTCCTTACTCATAGCATTAGCTAGTGTAAAATCTTCGTTTTTTGATATGAATTTGTAATATTCTTTTTTTGCTTGTTTATAATTTTTTTGTTCTACTAATTTAACAATATCTAGTTTTTTGATTAAATTATTATCTTTATCAATATCTCTTAAAGTATTTACTGCTTTATCCATATTTAAATTAGCAATAAAACCTTGTTTTATTCCATTTTCTAAATAAGCTTTTAATTTTGTTTCATCATATAATTTTAAATATGATTCGCTAGATAATTTAGCATTATTATTTTCATTTAGCATTGCATTTAAACGCAAATCATCAATACTATCAGCAAAAGTAATACTAGCTAATAAGATTAGTATTAATTTACCCCAATACATTCTTTTTTAAGCTCCTTTAGGTTATTTTTAAAATATTCCCAAAACGGAAATGTTCTACATTGCATAGGTCTTGCTTCATATACTCCACAATTTTTATTAATTTCATCAAAAAATATACAAGCAAAACCATTGTTATATGGCTTTTCAATTAGGCTAAACCTAACGCCTACTTTAATGCAATATTTATCAACAAAATCATTAAAAGTTGTATTTTTTATCTTAGCTAGTTGGATAATTTCATCGCTAGTTAAAAATATATAACCACTCTCACCCGTGCAACACTTACCGCCACACTCACTACATTTACTCTCATCAAATGAATATGAGTAATCTTTATTGTAAATCATAACTTTGAACCTTGATATTTTGATAAATTGAATTAAATTCTTTTGTTGTGCCATTGCTATCGTTACATATTAAAGGTGGCAAAATCAGCACATCACTTTTGCTTAATTTTCTTGCTTTAATTAATACTAAATTTGATGGTTTTTCTGCTTTTGTGTGAATAAATCTTATTATTTCGCATTTTAAATTCGTATTTTTTAAGGTTTCAAATATTAAATCAATTTTTTTAGCATCATAACAAAAATATAAAAAACCTTTTGGTTTTAACAATTTATCAGCACTTTTTAACAATATTTCAAGTGGCAAAAAATCAATATGTCTTGAAATATTTAAATGCTTATTTTGTGCTTGCATTTTAGAATAAAATGGTGGATTAGAGATTATAAAATCATAATAATTATAAACTTTATAATCTTTAATATCACCTAAAATTACTTTATAATCAAGATTATTTTTTTCATAATTTTCTTTGCATAATTTTACATTTTCTTCTTGAATATCAATTGCATCTATTTTTATATTTTTATTTTCGCTTAATAATAGGCTTAAAATTCCACTTCCAGCACCAATATCAAGTCCTATTCCTTTAAGCTTATCTTTACTTATAAAATCATATAAAATTATGCTATCACTATTGTAGCGATAGCCGTTTTTATATTGATAAATTATCATTTATAAACTCTTAAAATAAAGCCTTTTTTATTGTCTTTTGAGTATTCAGGCTCTAAACTTGAGCTAATTAGTGCATTAGGAATTTTTGATTTTATATAACTTGCAGCACTTTTTGTTCTATCTTTTGATAATCCAAAATTAGCTAAGCGAGTTAATCTTTGCACTTCTTTGCTAGCCATATGAACTCCATCAATAGCACTTAAACTCTTAAAGCCACTATCATCAATTATAGGAGTTATCTCATATAAATAATTTTGATTATATTTTGCTAAGAATTTATCAAGTTCAAGCGAGCAAGTTTTACTAAGTCCAATTACTCCTGATTTTATATCATCACAAACAAAAGTATCTTGTAGTTTTAAACTATTTGTATTTAACGAACTTCCTTTTTGAGCTAATTCAAGTTTTTTTTCTAATTCTTGAATTTTTTCTTTTTTTGCTATTAGTTCGCTATTTTCTTGATTATAGTTATTTAAAGTTTTGATATTTATTTCATTTAGTTGTTTTAATAGCTTATCTTTTTCTTCTTCTAAGGCTAAAACTCTTTCAGAATTTGTATCCTTACTAATAGTTAATTTTAGTTGTTCAATTTCATCTAAAAGTGTTTTGTTTTCTTGTTTTGCTTTATTATTATCTAGTTCTTTAGCCGCATATTCTTCTTTTAAAGCTATATATTTTACATTTAGCTCATCATAAGCTTTTGAACTTTCGTAAAGTTTATTATTTAAGTCCTTAACATCGTTTTGTTTATTACTTAAGCTATCGTTTTTATAGTTTAAAAACTCATTATTAATTTTATTTAATTGCGTGGTTAATTCTATTTTTTCTTTTTGTAAATTATCTAATTTTGTTTTTAAATCCATATTATTTGCACTACTTGCTTTTAATTGCTCATCAATTTTTTGAAGTTTTGCTATTGTTTCACTTAAATCTTTTTCTTTTTTCTTTGAGTCTAATTCTAGTTCTTTATTTTTTAGTTGCATATCTTTTAATGCTATTTCATTTTTTGTATTTTTATCTTGTAACTTAGCATTAGATTCATTAACTTTATTTAGCTCTTTTGTAAGATTATCAAGTGAATTTTGGCTTTTATCACTTAAATCCTTAATCACTTTAGTTTGTTCGTTTTTAGATTTTTCAAGTTCTAGTTTTGCCTGAAAAACTTCATTTTTTAATTCATCTCTTTGTTTTTCAATATTTTTTAAATTATCTAATTTTTGTTCTAAATCATTTTTAACTTGATTTAATTTTAATATTGAAGTTTTAGCATCATCTAATTTTGCTTGGAGATTTTTATTATCCAAATTAAGCTTTACAAAATCAGAATTATTATTGCTTTTTAATTCATCATTTAGCTTGCTTGCTGCTTTTATTTCTTTACTTAATTCAAGATTTTTTAAGTTAAGTTCATTATTTACTTTACTTAATTCAGCATTTACACTTTCTAAATTCCCTAGATTTTTTACTCTTTGTTTTAAAATATCATTTTCTTTAACCACATCTGTATAATTTTTTTGATTTGCTATGATTTTTGCATTTGCTTTATCTAATTCATCTTGCAATTTTCTTGCTAAATTATCGTGTTCAAATTCGTCCATTTGTTTTTGATTACTAAGAGTTCCTAGTAAAGAATTTAGATTTTTAACAGCGTTTTCTTTATCATTTAAGCTTAATTTTAAACTATCGTTTTCGCTTTTATAATTTGCTAAATCTTCATTTAGCTTATCTATCATTTGCTGATATGAGTTTTTGCTATTTTCATTTACTAATAAACTTTCGTTATTTAAACGATGAACTAATTCATTATTCTTAGTTTCTAATTGTTCGTTTTGTATTTTTAATTTTTCAATTTCTTGATATAGATTTTCTATTTCATTGGCTTTGGTATTGCTATTTTTTAAGCTTTCTATTTGCTTTGTAAGCTTTACAATTCTATCATTTAATATCTTATAGTTTTGTTCTTCAAGTTTTGGCAATTGCACTTGTTTTGTTTGTTGTTTTTGCTCTATTTTTACTTGTGGTTTTATTGGTGTTTGGTTTGTTTTTGTGTCTTTAGATGGAATTACAAAATAAATTCCACCTAAAATAACAGCACAAGCACCTAAGCTATATAGTGTTAAATTCTTCTTAGCCAAGCTTAACCCTTAATAATATAATCAGCAATTTTTTTAGCGTGATTTAAAGCCGTTATTATGCTTTCTCCATTTTTACTAGCAATATCTCCTGCTACGAAAATATTTTTAACATTACTTTGCATATTAGTATCAAAAGTAGGAACGCCTTTATCATCAATTTCTATTCCACTATTTGTTAGAAAATCAACTGGAGTAGAGCCGCCAATTCCATAAATTATCCTATCAAAAATCTCTTTTTCACCATTAGTATAAGTAACTTCAGGTTTGTTATCTACTTCATTTACTTCGCTAATATCAGTTGCTAATTTTAAAGTAAGTTTTGCTTCATATACATTTTTATGATTTATTTCATTAATTCTACTAAATTCAGCTCTTCTATAGCATAATGTAACATTTGCTTTTTTGCTTAAATCAACAGCGTATTCAACAGCACTATTACCACCACCAACTACTAAGATTTTTTCATTTTCTTTAGCGTCGTTTGCGTTAAAATTGATAACTTTACTCAATTTTGAAGGTAGTTTATAACTTGGTTTATTTGGTTTTCCCATTCTACCTATTGAAATTACTGCATTTTTTGTTTTAAATTCGCCTTTACTTGAATATACAACTAAATTTCCATCAACTTGCTTGATTTTCTCAACTTCATTTGAAAACATTACTTCAAAAGAACCATCGCAAAGGCTTGTAAATAATTCTAATGAGCTTTCTTTTGTTCCATCTTCAAAAGGTATATTTCCTAAGTTTGGAATATCAATTTTATTATAAACTTTATCAACTCTTTTTCCATCTTTATAATAAGTTCTAAAAGTTTGACAATTCTCTGCTGCTTTTTCTATTAATAAAACATTTTTTAAACCATTTTTATGTGCTTCATAAGCACTTGCAATTCCCGCTGGACCTGCACCTATTACTACTAAATCATATAGCATTTAAGCTCCTTTATTAATTTTTTTGCTCTATATTAAGCATAAATTTTAAATTACAAGTAAAGATATGGAGAACAAATGAGAATTTTTACAGGACTTCAGCCAAGTGGGGATTTGCATATAGGCAATTATTTTGGAGCAATAGCTCCAATGATGAAAAGACAAAATGATAATGAAATGATAATGTTTATTGCAAATTATCACGCTATGACAAGTATTTTAAAGGATAAAAAAACAGCTAGTAATTTTAAAGATAATATTAACAAAGCAGCAGCTGCATTTTTAGCTTTAGGATTAAATCCAAATAAAAGTATATTTTATTTACAAAGTGATGTTAAAGAAGTCTTAGAACTTTATTGGATACTATCGCAATTTACTCCTATGGGATTACTTGAAAGAGCACATTCATACAAGGATAAAATAGCAAAAGGTCTTAGTGCAAATCACGGCTTATTTTCATATCCTGTTTTAATGGCGGCTGATATTTTATTGTTTGATGCACCATTAGTTCCTGTTGGAAAAGACCAAATTCAACACCTAGAAATCACAAGAGATATTGCAATTAAATTTAATAATGAATTTGGAAATGTATTTACTATCCCTGAAGCATTAGTTGATGAAAATACTCAAACAATAGTAGGCACAGATGGTGCTAAAATGAGTAAAAGTTATGGCAATACTATTGATATTTTCACAAGTTATAAACAACTTAAAAAACAAGTAAATAAAATAGTAAGCGATAGCACTCCTATTGAAGAGCCTAAGGATTGGAAAAATTGTAATATATATAAAATTGCTGAATTATTTTTAGATGAAAATGATTTAGCAAGTCTTCGTTCAAGGTATGAAAAAGGTGGAGAAGGATACGGGCATTTTAAATTGTATTTATGTGATGTTATTTGGGAGTATTTTGACAAGGCTAGAAGTGAGTATGAAAGATTATTGCAAGGTAAAGAAATTGCTGATATATTAAACGATGGTGCAAAAAAAGCTAGTATATTAGCGCAAAATAAAATGCAACAAGTTTATAAAGCTTTAAGTTTATAAGGAGAAATTATGATAGATTTAAGAAAAATTGAAGAAAATTATGAAGTTTTTAATCAAAAATTAAAAGCAAAAAAAGTAGATGATGGAGTTTTAAAAAGTTTATTAGATAGCTACAATGATACAAAAGCGTTAAAAATAGAATTAGAAAACGCTCAAAGTTTTCAAAACAAATTCTCAAAAGAAATGGGACTTAAAGCAAAATCAGGAGAAGATATAAGTGAGCTTAAAAAGTCTTTAGATGAAAATAAGAAAAAAATAGCTGAATTAAACGAAAAAGTAAGCATAAGTGAAGCTAAATTAAATGAAATTGCAGCTTGTATTCCAAATTTAATAGCTGATTGTGTGCCTATTGGAAATGATGAAGAAGAAAATGTAGAGATTAAAAAGGTATTAACTCCACCAACATTTAATTTCACTCCAAAAGACCATCATGATTTAGGTGTGGCACTTGGTTGGCTTGATTTTGAGCGTGGTGTAAAAGTTGCTAAAAGTCGTTTTGTAGCTTTACGCGGTGAAGGTGCAAGACTTGAAAGAGCATTATATAATTATATGATAGATTTTAACCGCTCAAGAGGATTTGAGTTTGTAAATACTCCTTATATTGTAAATGCTAATACTATGTTTGGCACAGGACAATTACCTAAATTTAAAGATGATTTATTCAAAATTGATGGCGAAGAATTGTATTTAATCCCTACAAGTGAAGTTAGTGTAACAAATCTATATAATGATGAAATTATAGCTTTAAATGAATTGCCTATTAAAATGACTTGCTATTCACCTTGTTTTAGAAAAGAAGCAGGAAGTGCAGGGCGTGATACAAAAGGAATTATCCGCCAACACCAATTCGGAAAAGTTGAACTTGTAAGCATTAGCACTCAAGAAGATAGCGATAAAGTATTTGAAGATATGCTTAGTTGTGCAAGTGATTTATTAACAAGCTTAGGTTTAGCTCATAGACATTTAATGCTTTGTAGTGGGGATTTGGGCTTTAGTGCAGGAAAAACCGTTGATTTAGAAGTGTGGCTACCAGCACAAAATAAATATCGTGAAATTAGCTCTGTTAGTAATTGCTATGATTTTCAAGCAAGACGCGCAAAAATAAGATATAAAGATGAAAATGGTAAAAACAAATTAGCTCATACACTAAATGGTTCAAGCCTTGCAGTAGGTAGGACTTTAGTAGCTATTATGGAAAATTATCAAAGAGAAGATGGCACAATAGCAATACCTGAAGTATTACAAAAATATATGTAAGATAAAGTATGGCAGAAGAACAAGTAATTGTTATTGAAGAAGGAAATACTCTTCCAGTAAAACAAAGTAAGTTCAGCAAAAAAAGTATAATTTTAATCGCTGGACTTTCTTTACTTATTATTATTTTATTGGTAGTTTTGCTTTTTTTAATTTTTACTCAAGATAAGTCAAAAGAAATTAAAGTTGAGCAAAATGAGCTAATAGAACCAAAAATAAGCATTCAACAATTTAAAAGCCAAAAATTAGATTTAATGGTGGCAAAAGCCAATGCTTTATATGAGAGTGGAAACAAAAGTGAAGCTTTAAAAATATATGAAAATATAGCTAAATATAATGAGAGTTTTTCGCATTATAATTTAGGAGTTTCAAGAATGAAACAAGCAAACTATAAAGGAGCTTTAGAGAGTTTTCAAAAGGCTTTAGAAAATAATGAAAATAACACGGTGGCTGCTTTAAATGCTGCTGTTTGTGCTTTAAAATTACAAAAAGATAAAGAATTTAAATATTATATAGATTTAGCATATTCTTATTTAAGTAACGAAAAAAACTCAAGCCTTTATTATTATTACTTGGGTTTAGTGAATTTTTATAAAGGATTTTATCCTGAAGCTTTACAAGCATTAAATAAACAAATCCATCCACTTTATCAAAACGACGCAAGATATTTAAGAGCAAAAATATTAAGCTCATTTAATAAAAGTTCTGATTCTATAAGAGAGATTAATTTACAAGATTCTTATGATAAAAATTTATCTTTAGGATTACTTTATGCAAGAAATGCTGAATATAACAAAGCAAGATTTTATTTAAAAAATGCACTTGAAAAAAGAATAAAACCAAAAGAGACAAAATTAGCTTTAGCTTTAGTTGATATAAAATTAGCAGAATATCAAGAAGCTTCAAGGTTTTTAAAAGAATTAGAGAAAAATGATTTAGAGTGGCTTAAGTCAAGTTATAATGTCAAAACAACCATAGATGATAGGATATTTGATATAAATTACGCTCAACATACTTATGAAAAAACCTTTATAGATTCAAAGCAACAAAAATATGATTTGATATTTTATTTTTCGCCTTTTAAAGTATTTGATGCGACAAGTGCGACTAAGATGATAAATAAGGCAAATGTTAATATTTACTTAGATGATTTAGATAAAAGCTCAAATTATCTTAAAAATAGTCAAACTTTATCAAAGATAAATATACAAATTACAAAAGCTTTAAATTATGCTTTTAGTTATGATATAAAGAGTGCTAGTGAGTTATTAGAAGAATTAGTAAAGCTTTATCCACAGCATAGTATTTTGCAATATGATTTAGGTTTAGCATATGCACTCTTAGGCAAATATGATTTAGCAAAAAAGCACTTTTTAGCTAGTTATCATTTAGACCCTAAGGATTTAAGAGCAGGAATTTATGCTTTATTTTGTTCGGATTTGTTATATGATGATACTACGAAATTAGAGCAAGATTTACAATATAATTTAAATTATGTTGAAGATGAAAAAGATAGAAATTATTATTTAGCATTGCTTTCAATTAAGAAAAAAGATTATGTAAATATGCAAGGTTTTTTGAACCAAACTAATACAAATAATATTAGTAATATTAGTTTAGAAATTCTTGGATTTTATATGCAAAATGATTATGACAAGATGATAGATAAATCAAAAGTTTTAATAGACTTAAGTGATAATGACATAATTGCAAATATTTTATATTTTTCTTTAAAAAACAATAAAAAAGATGTAAAAGCCTATGCTAAAGATGTTCAAATGTATTTTCTTAACAAAAAATTAGATTATCGCTCATTATTTGGTGGTGCTAAAATAGTAGGGTATAACTATGTAAAATTAATGCAGATTTCAGGTCTTTTACAACAAGAAAGAGAAAAATTAAAGCAATATTTAAAAACTAATGAAGACATAGGAGCTTTAAAAGCACTTGCTTATATAGATATTTATGCTAATGAATTTGAAGAGAGTTTTGCAATTTATAATAGTTTGATTGATGATTATCATATTGAAGATTCTGATATTTTATTTTTAGCTAGTGTTGCAGCTATTGGAGCAGGGCATAATAATTCAGCTATAGCTTTACTTGAGCTATCTCGTGTAAAAAACCCAAGCAATCTTGAATCAAGATTGGCTTTAGCTTTACTTTATCACGAAGCAAAAAATTATGAATCAGCTATATCACAATATGAAAAAATGAATGATGAATATAAATCAGAGTTTTTTACATTTCAAATATTTAGATAAGATTTAGTTTTTAGCTAAATCTTATTATTTTCAATTTCTTTTAAAATGTTTTTGCAAGCATTATTTAAAATCATATAAACTTCATCAAAATTATTTGTATACCAAGGGTCAGGCACATTTTTATATCCTAAATCACAATAAGAACATATTGGTTTTACTTTGTCTTTAAACTCATAAAAATTATTTAAAACATCTTTATAATTACTCTCGTCCATAGTAAGGATTAAATCATATTCTTGGCATAATTTTTTTGTGAGTTTTTTTGATACGAAATTATCGCATTCAATATTTTTATTTTTTAAAAGTTTTTTTGTGCCTATATGCATATCTTCTCCATCGTGATAACCTGCTGTTCCTGAACTTGTTATTTTAAATTCTTTATTTTTGCATAAGTCTTTCATAATAAACTCAGCCATAGGAGAGCGACAAATATTGCCTAAACATACAAACATTATCTTCATTTTATTCCTTTATAAAACTTATTCTATATTTTCTTTAAAGCTAGTTAGCTCACTCATATTGATTTTTGAAAACTCGGTTGGAAGTCTTGGTTCATAAGGTATTCTTTGCAATGCTTTATCTGCAACCGATTCTTTTTTAGCAGGTGCATTTACACTATAAAATGCCCTTTCAATTTGTATTAAATAAGATATGATATTTGCAATATGAGTAAATATTTTTGAGTTTTTATGAGTTTGTAGTTTTTCACAAAACTCATCTACAACTTCATTAATAATTCTTGAAAATAGTTCCTGACATAATTCATCATTATTTTTGCATAAAACACTACCTAGATAAAATAAAAAATTCATACTATCTTCATTATCGCTAAGATTTGCGTTTTTGATTAAATTAGCTCTTTTTAAAATTCCTGTTGCAATTATTCTCATTTTGCCATTATCACGCCCTTCATCATAAAAACTAGCATCAGTAGGCACATTTACATAAGAAAAATCATAAAAAACAGCATTTTGCTCATCTTTATAAGCTGCATAATCAGTATCTAAAATTACTTTAAAATCATCTTTTAAATCATCTAAATTATCATAAAAAAACTTAGCTTGTTCTCTTAAAGTATTAAAATCATCATTATTCATAAAGCTAATTGCTCTAGCACAAAATTCGTAAAAATATGACCTAGTTATATTTAATTCTTCGTTCATTTTAACCTTTCAAAAATTTATTTAATTTTTCTTCAAGTGGTGCAAAAAAACTATTTGTATCATCAAAAACTTGAGCTTGTTTTAGCATCATTATCTTAGCCTTACAATCAGCACAGCAATAAAGCGAGTATTTTTTCGTAACATCAGAGCTAAAAGCAGCCCCTAAAATACCAGCTATTTTATCAATTGATTTTTTAGTAGCAAATTCTTTACCACACTCAATACAAGCAAATAATTCATCTTTAGCTAAAGTTTTATGAGTAAAGCTAATCGGATTTAGTTCTAAAATATCATTTTGTATAAAAATAGTATCTTTTTCAGCACAAGAATTTATGCAATATCCACAACTTGTGCATAATGATGCGTTAAATTTAATAGCATTTTCTTTACTATCAGCTAAAATTGCGTTCGTATTACAAGCCCCAGCACAAGAAGCACAAAGGGTGCAAGTGCTTTCATTTATGCTAATTTTTGCATAATTTTTAGCAGTGATTACGCCTTTATCTAAATTATTTAACATAGAAGAGATTTTTAAGCCAAAAAGCTCTCTTTTATTCAATCTAAAATTACTTTCGCTTGATTTAAATTCTTTTATCAATTCATTTGGAATTTCATCTAAATTTGCATTTACATATATGGCTATTTTTCCTGTGATTGCCTTGCAAATATCATTTACTAAGTTGATTTTTTCGGCTAAAAATTCGCTAATATCTCCAACTATTGCAATGCTTTTACCACTTGTGTTTATTAAATGTAAAAGTATTAATTCATCTAATAAATCAAAAGGTATATTAAATGGTAAAAAATGCTTTATATTAAAATCATTATCATAATTTTGAGTTATTATTATTTGCTCGTTTTCATAGATTTTGCTAATTTCTTTTATGCAATCTTTATTAAACTCACAAAACTCAAGTGCATTAGTAGGACATACGCTTACGCATTTTGCGCAATTAATACAATCAATTTCGCTTATTATGATTTTTTTATCATCAGTGCTTAAAGCCACGCTAGGACAGGCCTCAATGCACCAACCACAATGCTCACTCCTACGCCCATCTAATTGGCATAAACTTGAATTAAACTCAATCTTTCTTGTAAAGCTAATTTTACCCGTTAAAGAATTTAAATCTTGCAATATATTTTCATGATTTATTAATACTGCGTGATTGTTTAGTTTTGTTTGTGAAATAGCTAAATCACAATCTAATTCGCCTTCTTTAGTAACTACTACAAGTGAGCCAATCCCACCATAAACAAACTCAAATTCACTAACACAAACAGCCTTATAACCATTATCTATTAATTTATTTTTTAAATCTTTATCATCAAATAATATGCAAATTCTTTTATCAATATTCGCATATAAATTAATCTCACTTGAATAATCATAATTAATAGCTCTTGCTTCATATAATTTTTCTAATTTTTCATTATTAAAAGCACTTGAGTTTTTTATATAAAAATCAATTTCAGGAGCATAGATTAAAGCATTTAAAGCCTTATCATTTGCTATTAGAAATTTCTCATTAGTAGGGCTATTTATAACGGCTATATTTTTGCCTAAATCATCTATAAAATCAGCCTTTTTTAAATATGCAAATTCTTTCATTTTTACCTTTCCTTGCTAGTATTTTAAAAAATATTTAAGGATTTTAAAATGCTACCACAAATATCAAAATTAATTAATGCCTTTAATGATAAACCCAGTTTTTTAGTTAGCTTTTTGGCTAAAGAATTAATAAATGAACTAAGAGCTACTAATAAAGAGCAAAGTTACGAGATGATACTCAAAGAGCTTAATGAAAGAATTAATAAAAGGCTATTAAAAGAGCCAAGAGCATTGATAAATGCTACTGGTGTGGTGCTTCATACAAATCTTGGTCGTGCTTTAATGAGCGAGAGTGATTATGATGAATTAAAGGCTTTTCATACTAATAATATTAATTTAGAATTTGATTTAGAAAGCAATGCAAGGGGTAAAAGAGATGAAAATCTCATATTTTATTTAAAAATGCTTTTTGGTTGCGAAGATGCACTTGTGGTAAATAATAACGCTGCTGCTGTGTTTTTAGTATTAAATACTTTAGGCAAAAACGAAGGTGTAATTACAAGTAGAGCCGAGCTAGTAGAAATTGGTGGTGGATTTAGAGTAAGCGATGTGATGCGTGAAAGTGGAGCAAGGCTTATTGAAGTAGGAACTACTAACAAGACTAAGATGAGCGATTATGAAGCTGAATTAAACAATGCAAAAATGATTTTAAAAACTCATAAATCAAACTTTTATATCGGTGGATTTAGCCAAGAAGTAGATGCGATTAGCCTAAATGATTTAGCTTGTAAAAATGAAAAAATATTTTATTATGATTTAGGTAGTGGCTATGTGGATTTAATAAATGATAGTTTAAAAGATGAACCTAGTGTAAAAAGCCTAATATCTAAAGGTATTAGCTTGGTTTCATTTAGTGGGGATAAATTGTTTTCTAGCACTCAAGCAGGAATTATTTTAGGTAAAAAAGAACTAATTGAAAAATTACGCAAAAATCAGCTTTTAAGAATGTTTAGGCTAAATAAAACTAGCTTATTAATACTTACAAAAGCTGTTAAAAATTATTTAAATAAAGACTATGCAAATCTACCAAGCTTAGCTTTATTAAATGATACAAAATCTCAAGTTTTAAACAAAGCAAAAACCTTGCAAGAGCTAATAAATTTTGGCGAAATCATAGAGAGCAAAAGCCTAGTAGGGGGTGGCTCAATGCCTGAAAAATTACTAAGTGGCTATGCTTTAAAAATTAAGGCTAATAAATGCAAGATAAACGAACTTTTAAATAAAGGCGTAGTGGCTAATTATGATAAAGATAGCATAATAATTGATTTAAGGAGCGTTTTACCTAATCAATTAGAATGCTTAGCAAATATTATAAAAGAAGTTTTAAAGGATTAAATATGGAATTTACTTTATTAAATCAAGATGAAGTAGCGATTAATCTGAGTGATTTTCGCGGTAAAAAGGTGATAGTGTTTTTCTATCCAAAAGCTTACACTCCAGGTTGTACCAAGCAAAATTGTGAATTAAGTGAGAGTTTTGATAAATTGCTTAATGCAGGATATGTGCTGATTGGAATTAGTCCTGATAAGTGTGAAAAACTAGCGAAATTTAAAGCTGAATATGGCTTAAATCAGATTTTATTAAGCGATGAATTTAAAGAAGTGGCTAAGCTATTTGGTGCTTGGGGGATTAAGAAAAATTATGGTAAAGAATACGAAGGGCTTATTCGTTCGTGCTTTATCCTAGATGAAAACGGCGAAATCATTAAAGAATACAAAAATCACAAAGCAACAGGTTTTGCCGCAAGACTTAATAAGGATTTATTAGGAGAATAAAATGAATGCAATCATAGAAAAAGATGAGAATGGTTATTATGCTTATGTTCCTGCTCTAAAAGGCTGCGTTTCGCAAGGCGATACTTACGAAGAAGCGTTAGAAAACATAAAAGAAGCAAGCGAATTATATTTAGAGAGCTTAAGTGATGATGAGAGATTAAAGCTTTTAAATGCTTTTGTTTCTATAGTTCCTTTGCAAGTTGGCAAATATGCCTGAATTACCAGTGCTTACTGCTAAAGAATGTGAAAAATTGCTTTTAGAAAACGGCTTTATTTTTGATAGACAAAAAGGTAGCCATAAGATATATTATAAAGATAATTTAAGAATGGTTTTACCTTTTCATAGCGGCAAAACCTTACACCCAAAAATAATAAAGCAAGTTTTAGAGCTTATAAAATGATTTTTAATACTTTAGATGAAATTATTAAATTAGATTTTGTTTAATTAGTGGGATTTTAAAATAACAATGCTTAGCAAATATTTTAAAAGAAGTTTTAAAGAATAGAGTATAAAAACCACAAAGCAACAGGTTTTGCTGCAAGGCTTAATAAGGATTTATTAGGAATTTAATTCCTAATAATGTAATCATCAAGGTTGCTATGATCAAACATATATTTGGTATTAACATCGCTAAAGATAGCAAAATTAATCTTATAAGTGCCTTTACATTTATAAAACATATAGCTCATATCCTTTACATTAGTAATATTCCAAGTGTTTATTCCTTGAAAGTTTTTTCTTTTTGATTTATAAAATAATCTACTCATATCGGTTATTAAACTCGTATCAATTTCTCCTAAATTTATACTCTCATTATCTACTAAGGCTTTTAATTCTTCTTTTGTTTTAGGTTTATAAACGCTTTTTATTAGTGTATCGTTAGCAAAATTAATTTCTTGTTTATATGCATAACATCTAAATATAAGCCCATAAATATTAGCTTTTGAAATGTTAAAATTGATTGCTTGATTAAAACTTTCACACCCACAAAACATCGCACTCATATCAGTTACATTACTAGTATCAAAGTTTAAAGCTTGATTAAAATTTATACAATTAAAAAACATTCGGTGCATATTAGTTACATTACTAGTATCAAAATCTAAAGGCTGATTAAAATTATCACAACAAGCAAACATCCAACTCATATTAGTTACATTTCTAGTATCAAAATTTAAAGGTTTATTAAATTTCTCACACCATTTAAACATCCAACCCATATCAGTTACATTTCTAGTATCAAAATCTAAAGGCTGATTAAAATTATCACAACCATAAAACATCCAACTCATATCAGTTACATTACTAGTATCAAAATCTAAAGCTTGGTTAAAATTCTTACATTTATAAAACATTTCACTCATATTAGTTACATTACTAGTATCAAAATTTAAAGGTTTATTAAATTTCTCACACCATTTAAACATCCAACTCATATCAGTTACATTACTAGTATCAAAGTTTAAAGCTTGATTAAAATTATCACATCCAGTAAACATTCTACTCATATCAGTTACATTTCTAGTATCAAAATCTAAAGTTTGATTAAAATTCTCGCAAAAAGAAAACATCTCTCTTATACTAGTTACATTTCTAGTATCAAAGTTTAAAGCTTGGTTAAAATTCTTACATTCATAAAACATCCAACTCATATTAGTTACATTACTAGTATCAAAATTTAAAGGTTGATTAAAATTATCACATCCAGAAAACATCCCACTCATATTAGTTACATTACTAGTATCAAAATTTAAAGGTTGATTAAAATTATCACATCTAGAAAACATCCCACTCATATCAGTTACATTTCTAGTATCAAAGTTTAAAGCTTGATTAAAATTCTTACATCCAGAAAACATCCCACTCATATCAGTTACATTTCTAGTATCAAAATCTAAAGGCTGATTAAAATTCTTACAACTAAAAAACATCCCACTCATATTAGTTACATTATTAGTATCAAAATCTAAAGGTTGATTAAAATTATCACATCCAGAAAACATCCAACTCATATCAGTTACATTGCTAGTATCAAAATCTAAAGGCTGATTAAAATTCTTACATCTATCAAACATCCCACTCATATCAGTTACTTTACTAGTATTAAAATTTAAAGGTTTATTAAATTTATCACACCATTGAAACATCCAACTCATATTAGTTACATTTCTAGTATCAAAATCTAAAGCTTGATTGAAGTTTTTACAATTTTCAAACATACTGCACATATTTTTTACCCTAGAAGTGTCCCAAGTATTTATGCCACTAAAGTCTTTTCGCTCACTATCTTTAAAAAGCTCACTCATATTAGTTATCAAACTCGTATCAATATCAGCTAGATTTATACTCTCATCACTTACTAAAGCCTTTAATTCTTTTTTATTTTTAGGCTTGTATTTTAATTCATTTGTTTTTGACATTTATTCTCCTTTTATTTGTGATTTGATTGATTTAAATTCGTGGAATTTGAATTAGGAATTTCAATAATTGCAGGGCAATTTTTTAAAATCATATTTTTTATATAGGTTTTTAAATTAATTTTCATAGTATTTTTATCGTTGAATTTTTCTATTTTATTTAAATTAAAATGAAAAGTTTTATTAAGACTAACGCAGTCTTTAAACATATAAAACATATCCTTTACTAGCTTTGTATCAAATGTGAGTTCTTGATTAAAATTAGAGCAATTACAAAACATTCTATTCATATTGATAACATTTGAAGTTTTAAGATTAATTGGCTTATTTAGATTAATACAATTATAAAACATTGAGCTCATATTGTGCGTTTTTTTGCTATTGAGATTGATTTCTTGATTAAAATTAATGCAGTTATAAAGCATTTCACTCATATCAAAAACATTCTCGGTATTAAAGTCAAGGCTTTGATTAAAATTTACACAATTATAAAACATAGCATTCATTTTAAAAACATTCTCGGTATTAAAGTTAAGGCTTTGATTAAAATTAATGCAGTTATAAAACATATAACTCATATTATTAACATTAGCAGTATTTAAATCTAATGAACTATTGAAATTTTTACATTCTGCAAACATTTCGCTCATATTAAGAGTGTTTTTGGTATCAAAATTAAGGCTTTGATTGAAATTAATGCAGTTATAAAACATAGCATTCATATTTTTAACATTAATAGTGTTAAAGTTAAGAACTTTATTAAAATTAGTGCAATTATCAAACATCATTGACATATCAACAACACAATGCGTATTAAAATTAATATCGCTATTAAAGGCATTGCACCCACTAAACATAGCTTTCATATTAGTAACATTGCTTGTGTTTAGGTTTAAGCTTTTATTAAATGCTTTGCAGTTTTTAAACATTTCTTTCATATTAGTAACGCTAGAAGTATCAAAATATAGTG
>NZ_JAHCZC010000050.1:0-14075 GCF_018501135.1 Campylobacter sp. 2018MI13
GTTGAAGATAATTTAGGACTAAAAAATTTAAAAGTTGAATTTAGTAAAGATAACGAAGAAACAAAAAATATATTAATAAATAAAACTTTAAATGGCAAAGAATTTAATGTTGAATTAGACCTTCCAAAACCAAAATTTAATGAAAAATTAGATAAATACACAATATATATTAAAGCTAATGATAAAAGTTTGTGGAATTGGTTTGGTGGAAATGTAAGCGAAAAAATAATTAATGTTATAGTAGATAATAAAAAACCTCAAGTAAGCGTAATAGCTAATTCATATAATATAACTCAAGGCGGTGCTGCTAGCGTTGTATTTTACGCACAAGATGATAATCTAACTGATTTATATATAGAAGTTAATAATAGAATTTTCAAAGTTGCTCCTTTTATGAAAGATGATTATTACATAGCTTTAATTGCTTGGGACTTAAGAGATGGAGATGAATTTGAAGCTAGAATTGTTGCAAAAGATAAAGCAAATAATATAATTAAAGAAAGAATTCCATACTATTACTCAAATAAAAAATATAGAGTTTCACATATTGAAGTAGGAGACGCTTTCATTGATGGTAAAATTAGAGATTTGTATGAAGCAAATTCTGATAATTCTTTAAGCGATAGAGCTTTAATATTTGACTTTGTGAATGCGAAATTAAGACAAGAAAATGAAAAATTAATTCATAAAGTTACACAAGTAGTAAGCAATGAATTAGTAACTGATTTTAAGCTAAATGCGTTTTTACCACTAAAAAATGGTATGAAAGTTGCAGATTTTGGTGACCATAGATATTACAAATATAATGGAAATCAAATTAGTGAAAGCTATCATATGGGACTTGATTTAGCAAGTACAAAAATGGCACCTATTGTGTTAGGAAATGATGGTAAAATAGTTTTCGCACAAGATAATGGAATTTATGGATTGAATTTAATAATTGATCATGGTTTAGGTCTTTATACTTTATATGGACACTGCACTAAAAAAAATGTAGAAATTGGCGATATAGTTAATGCTAAAAGCACTATAGCTAATACAGGAACAAGTGGTTTAGCATTAGGGGATCATTTACATTTTGGTGTTTTGGTTCAAGGTGTTGAGGTAAGACCAGAAGAGTGGATGGATACTAAGTGGCTTAATGATAATATATTTGGAATTATCAAAAAAGCAAAAGAAGTTATAAACAAAAAATAAGGGAAAAAAATGTTACAAACTACAATAGCTAAAGAAGTAACAAATGTTGGAATTGGACTACATAAAGGTAGTGCTATTAAGATAAAATTTAGCCCACTAGGTGCTAATAGTGGAGTGGTATTTCATAGAACAGATATTAATAAATTTTACGAAGCAAATTATAAAAGCGTAATCAATACTCAAATGGCTACGGTAATTGGAGATAAAGATGGTTATATATCTACAATTGAGCATTTAATGAGTGCTGTTAGCTCTTATGGAATTGATAATTTATTAATAAGTATTGATGCAAATGAAGCACCTGTTTTAGATGGTTCAGCGGCTGGTTTTTGTGCTATGCTTGATGAAGCAGGTATTAAACAACTTGACGCTAAAAAACAAATATTTGTTGTTAAAAAAGAAATAAAAGTTCAAGAAGGAGATAAATTTGCAAGTCTTAGTCCTACAAATGCTCCTACTTATGATTTTACTATAAACTTTAAGCACCCATCAATTAATACTCAAAACTATATTTACAAGGCTAATAAACAAAATTTCATAAATGAAATTGCAAGTGCTAGGACTTTTGGGTTTTTAAAAGATGTTGAGTATTTAAAATCAAAAGGATTAGCATTAGGTGGTAGTTTAGAAAACGCTGTTGTTTTAGATGATAATGGCATATTAAATCCTGAAGGGTTAAGATTTAGCAATGAATTTGTAAGACATAAAATCCTTGATGCGATTGGTGATTTATATATGTTAGGTAAAGCAACTTTTGCTAACTATAAAGCTTACGCAAGTAGCCATGATTTAAATCATAAACTAACTCTTGAATTGCTAAACAATCCAAATTCTTATGAATTAGTAACTCTTAGTGATGATACAAACAAAGATTTATTAAAGGCATTCACATTAAACTTTTAGTAGTGCCTATGGCAAATCTCATTGGAATATATGATGATAATAATTTGTTAAAAGAAAAAATCAAAATCATAAATAAAACCAGTGAAGATTTGCCAAAAATTATGCAAGAACTATTAAATAAATATAATTTTAGCGAATTAGCCTATGCTAATGGACCAGGCTCATATATGTCTTTAAAAATTGTTTATGTATTTTTAAGCACAATTGCCCTTGTTAAAAACATACCATTAAAAGCAATTAGTGGTTTTACATTTACAAAGAATAACTTAATAAAAGCTAATAACAACTTATATTTTACCCTTGCTGATGATAAAATCAAATTAATTAAAAATGATAATTTTAAAGATGAGTTTTTTATACCAAATGAGTATAATTTCAAATTCTTAGAAAGTAATTTGCCAAATTATTTTTTACCTGCTATTTAGGAATATAAATGAGAAACGAAATATGTTTAAAATCACCCGCTACTAGTGCGAATTTAGGTGCTGGATTTGATTGTCTAGGACTTGCTTTAGACTTTTATAATGAAACAATAATTAAAAGAAATAATTTTTTTAAAATATCTATTAAGGGTGAAGGTGAAGATAATCCTTATCTTAAAAAACATAATTTATTTATTACCATTTTTAATGAAACTTACATAAAGCTAACTGGTAAAAAAGACTTATTTAGCTTTAATTTCATAAACAATATTCCTTTAAGTCGTGGATTGGGTAGTTCTAGCTCTATAATTGTAGGAGCAATTGCTAGTGCTTATTATCTAGCAGGACTTGAAGTTAATAAAGATACAATATTAAACAACGCCTTAATATACGAAAATCATCCTGATAATATTAGCCCTGCGGCACTTGGTGGATTTGTTTGTTCGGTAGTTGATAAGGATAATGTAAAATATATAAAAACTGATATTTCTAGTGATGTTAAAGCAGTAGTTTGTATCCCAAATAAACAAATCTCAACAAATGTTAGTCGTTCGGCTTTACCTAAGCATTTAAGCCTTGCTGATACTAGCTTTAATATAAGCAGAAGCTCACTTACAACTGCAGCTTTTATGAGTAAAAATTATGAAATGTTAAAGATTGCAAGTTTTGACAAGCTTCACGAAAATCGTAGAATGAAAACTGTTCCTGAATTATTTAAAGTGCGTGAATTGGCTCGTAAAAATGGTGCATTAATGAGTAATTTAAGTGGTTCTGGTTCAACTTTTTTTAATCTATGTTATAAAGATGATGCAAACAAACTAAAAACCATACTAGAAAATAATTTTCCTAATATGAAAGTATTAGAGCTTAATTTCAATAATCAAGGAATAATAATAAGCTAATTTTGCTTATTTAAATATTCCTTAGCTTTATATAAAATATCCTTATCTAAAACCTCATCAAAATACTTAAAGCTAATTCCGTGCTGAACATCTCCATCTATTAAATCCCCGCTTTTTCGGTTTTCTAAGTCAATTTCGGCTATTTTAAATCCATCTAAGGTATTAGCAAATTTAATCAATCTATCACTAAATTCAAACTTGCTAAGCAAATAACAATAGCTCTTAACCCCATTTCTTCCTACTCTTCCACGAAGTTGATGAAGTGTAGATAAGCCGTATCGCTCGGGTGCAACGATTACAATTATACTTAATCTTGGCAGTGAAATTCCAACTTCTACGATAGTAGTGCTTAGTAATACATTTCCATTTTCAGCAAATTGCAATAATATATTATCCTTTTCTTTATCCTTGCCGTGCGTATAATAAACTTTATCAAAATTCTTCTCATAAAAGCTAATAACACTCTCAAGTGGTTTATAAGATGAGCTTTTACTTTCTTCTATTAAAGGATAGACTATTATTGCTTGATGATTTTGTTTATTTTCACTTTTTATGTGATTAAATAATTCATTGCTATTTGCTATTGTGATTAGTTTTGTTTCTATTTCTTTTTTAAATGGTAGTTCTTTTATGAAAGAATAGCTGTAAATATCACTATGAATTAATGCAGTTGTCCTTGGTATTGGCGTAGCTGAAAACTCTATATAATGCGGATTTTCTTTATCATTTGTAGCTAAATCTTTAAGCTTCATTCTTTGCTTAGCCCCAAATCGTTGTTGCTCATCAACCATAACTAAAGTAGCATCATCTAAACTAGCCCACAAAAGTGCGTGAGTGCCTATTACAAAATTTGCTTCTTTTAATTCATCTTGCATTAATTTAGTCTTGCTAGATACAAAATGCAATATCTTTAAAAACCCTGGCAAAAGTCTTTTAGCTTCATTATAAAGTTGTTGGGCTAAAACGCTTGTTGGTGCCATTAAAACCACTTTTTTAGGATAGCACATAAGCGCTGCTGCAAAAATCACTAAGCTTTTTCCACAACCAACATCTCCCATTACTATTCTAATTTTATGATGAATACTTTCAAGGTCATTTTTAATATCATTTATCGCATTTATCTGGTCACTTGTCGGCTTAAAAGGTAGAGATTTTAGCCATTTATTTATATCAAAAGTTTTAATTTTTTTGTATAAAGTATCGTTTTTATAAGTTTCGTTAAGTCTTTTTATGTGATGGTAAATCTCAACAAATTTTAAGCATTCGTTTAATTCTTTTGAATTAAGCAATTTCATTGCTTCTTGGCTATTTTCTTTCATAATTAATAGCAATTTTATATGCTCATCTAATAAATTAAATTCTTTTAAAGCTTCATAAGTTAAATATTTATTTTTTATCTTACAAATCTCTTTATCACTTACACCTTTTATCAAATAATTAGCAGTGATTTCTCCACTATCTTTAATGATTTTTGGATTAATAAATTGCAAAAGTCCTGCAAAATCGCCTAATTTCCCATAAATAATTAGCTCTTTATTTATAGCAAAAAGTGCATTATGAAAAGGTCTTAGATTAAATATAGTAATAGTGCATTCACACTCCCAATTATATGAATACGCAATTATACTAAGCCTTTTGCCAGGTAGTTGTTTTTTAGATTTTATTATAACTTTTGTGCAATTTAGCTCATTTAATATAGGCTCATTATTTAATCTTAAATCATCAAATTTTTTAGGCATTAAAAGAGCTAATTCAACTATATCTTTACAAGATAATTTTTCTAAATCCTTATTCATTATTACCTATTACATAAAAACTAAGCTCGGTAATACTTTTTTGATTTTTTAAAAAATCATTACAAGTTTTAAGCTCTAAATCTTTAATTATCTTTGTAATTTCCCTTAATTCGCCTTGTTTTAAATCACTAAAACACTCACTACTTGCAATGCTATGACGATTTTGAGTGGTTGAGTATTTTAAAATCTCACTACCTACTAAAAAATCTTTAGCCTTTTTAAACTCATCTTCGCTTATTCCAAATTCTACTAATTTTTTAAACTCTTCTTGAACTATTTTTATAGCTTCTTTTTTGCTTTCATTTTTTGTTTGTAAATAGCCTGAAATAAGATAATTTTTCTTAAACGCTACTAAAAACGCAAAAGCCGAATAAGCTAAGCCCCTTTTTACTCTGATTTCTTCGGTAATTCTTGAGCCAAATCCACCGCCTAAAACATAAATAGCAAGACTTATAATAGCTCTTTCATAAATGCTTTTAATCTCTACGCTGCTTATAAACCTAACAAAAGCTTGTGATATTTCTTTGCTTTCTTCTTTATAAAAACTCTCATTTGTTTTTAATTTTTCATAAGAACTTTGCTTATTGTTTAAAAGTTTTTTAACCTTACTAATATCATCTAAATTTGCACTAATTACTATCTTATTTGCTTGATTTTTAAGGTTTAAAATATAGTTTTTAAATTCTTTTTCATCTAAAGCTTCAAAATCGCCAAATTTATCATTCTTAAAATCATTTTTAAAATAATTCTCATATAATTTCATTTTCGCTAAATTATCGTAATCTTGAATATGGATTAAAAAATAATTTTTTATTTTGTTTTTGATTAATTCAAAATTAGTAATTTCAGTATTTAAAAGCATATTATTAAAAGCATTTAAGCAATTATCAAGCTCTTTTTTAAGACAAACTATATCAAATGTAAAATCAAAATAATTAGCACTAGCACTAATATTAATTGCACTTTGCTCTAGTTTTATATAAAACTCATCATCTAAACTCTCATTGTAAAAAAACTCAGCCGCCATAGCATTAGCATTATGAAAAATCCTTCCATAATTAGGATAGCTAATACTAATATATACTAAATCATCATTGGTTTTTAAATGCACGAAATTATTCATTGTAGTATTCCAAAATATTATATGCTGTATCTCTTTTAGCTGGATTTTCGCCTAAATCACGGATTAATTCTATCATTTGCTGTTCATTCATTCTATATTTTGCACCTGCAGCTGCAACAACATTTTCTTCCATCATAGTCGAGCCTAAGTCATTTGCACCAAATTTTAATGCAAGTTGCCCTACTGCACTTCCTTGAGTAACCCAAGAGCTTTGAATGTTTGCAAAATTATCTAAATATATTCTAGAAATTGCTAATAATCTTAAATATCTATTAGAACTTGCATTCATTAAATGTGGATTTTCAGCCTTTAATCTAGTGTTTTTACCTTGAAAACTCCATAAAATAAAAGCTCTAAAGCCACCTGTTATATCTTGAAGATTTCTTAAATAGTCTAAATGCTCAATTATTTCTTCATCGCTTTCAACATGCCCAAACATCATAGTTGCACTACTAAGTAAGCCTAATTCATGAGCTTCTTTATGAATTCTTAGCCAAGTAGCAGTATCGCATTTACTAGGTGCTACCATATCTCTTACTCTATCGCTTAAAATCTCTGCACCTGCTCCAGGGATAGAAAATAGCCCACAATCGCTCATTCTTTTTAATACTTCTTTAGTGCTAATTTTGCTAATTTTTGCAATATATTCAATCTCAACTGCACTAAAGCCGTGAATTGTAATACTAGGATAATTTGTGCTTATATATCTTAATAAATCTTCATACCAAGTAATATCAAGCTTTGGATGCACTCCGCCTTGAAATAATATTTGAGTGCCACCAATTGCTAATAATTCTTCAATCTTTTGTCCGATTTGTTCGTATGTTAAAATATAACTATCACTATCCTTTGCGTGACGATAAAAAGCACAGAATTTACAATCAACTAAACAAATATTTGTGTAATTAATATTTCTATCTACTACAAAAGTAGTAAGTTTGCTTGGATGAAGCTTATTTTTTACTGCATAAGCAATCTGACCTAAAGTAGCTAAATCAGAATTTCTTAATAAATTAAGTGCTTGTTCTTTAGTAATTCTTGGGACTATTCCTTTTGGTGCATAAGGATTTTCCCAATCTTTATGGATATTAAATGCTGAAGTTTTATAATTTGTATTTATTTTTTTACTTAATAATGCTGCGTTCATATTGTCCTTACTTTATATAATTTATTAATGAGCCAAGACGCTCTATTCTACATTCAATCTTATCGCCACTTTTTAAAAATTTAGGCGGATTAAAGCCCATTCCAACGCCACTTGGAGTGCCTGTGCTAATGATAGTTCCAGCCTTTAAACAGGTGTAATTTGATAATTCTTTTAAGATATAAGGAATATCAAAAATTAATAAATTAGTATTAGAACTTTGTCTTAATTCATCATTTACAAAACATTCTATTTTTAAATTACTTGCTTCTTTTATACTAAGACTTGTATTTATAAAACTACCAAACGGGCAAGAATTAGCTAAACTTTTTCCCATATACCATTGCTTATGTTTGTTTTGAATTGCCCTATCGCTAATATCATTTAAAATGGTATATCCTAAAATATAATCATCAAAATCACTTGTATCATCTAATTTATAAGCGTCTTTTCTAAGTATAAATGCAAGTTCGCATTCATAGTCTAATTTTTCGCCACTAATATCTAAAATATCAAATGGATTAGAAAACTCATTTACTCTTTTTGCAAAATAAACAGCTTCTTCTCTTTTGCCATCAAACTCAATTCCTTTAAATTTATAGCTTTCTTTTGCGTGTTCTAAATAATTTATCCCTAAGCATATAATATCTTGATAAGGAGATTTGATTGGAGATAATAACTTAACTTCGCTAAGCATAAAAGCATCTTCAATCAATTCTAATCTATCAAAATAAGAAGAATAATTTTTAAAATAACCCACCTTATTATTATCGCCTAAATTCCCATGATAAACTACATTATCTTTCATAAATCTAATCAATTTCATACTAACCCCTTTTTACTAGATTTTCTAAAATATATTGCTCTAATTTAGTCTTAGGTATGCTAAGTTCATTTGCTTTATTATAAATTTCAACAACAATTGCGTTGTATTTTTCATATTCAAAATGCGATAAATGTATTTGCCACGCTGCTTTTATTTGTCTAAGACTTGCTATTTTTCTTGTATAAATCTTAAAAATATCAAAACATATAAAAATAGCAGAAGTTACAAATACAGCACTAATTAAACTAAAATGAAAGTCAATTTTTTCAAATAAAAAATGAGTAGCAATAGTTAATGGAGTAAGCACGATTAAACACAATATAAAATATATAAAATAAGTATTAAAATAATTAAACTTAAAATGTAATTTCGCTGGGTCAATTAACATTCCTTCATTATAAAGGCTATTTGCTTCTATTAAATCTAAAAATTTTACAGGCTCATTTGAGAATTTAAAAAGCTTATTAATTAGTAATTCTTTCATTTCAATCCTTAAAAATTTCATTATATTTTAACGCTGCTAAATCAAAAAATTCTTTAGCTTTTTCATCTCCTAAAGATTTTTGAACGCACTCTTCAAATTCTGGTAAAAGTTTTAATAATTTATCTTTTAATTCATCGCTAGGTAAAGTCTTTATGGTATTTAAAACAGATACTAAAGCTAAGGCTTTTTCTTTATCATTTTCAGGCATTAAACTTGCGTATTTATTAAATATTTCTTCTAAATTATCGCACAATAATGCACATTTTTCGTTTTCATTATGAATTAGGCTTAAAACTTCTTCTTGAGTAAAATTAGCTGTATTTTTTTCTTCTTTTCTTACAAAATCTCCATGTTTATCAAGCTCTTTAAAAACCTTTTTTAAAATAGTTACGAAAAACAATACTATAAAAATTATACCTATTACATAAATTCCAACTTCATTCATAGTTTATTTCCTTTTTTAAACACATTATCATAAATGCTTAAAGCTACTGCTATAAAAATTATAATAAATGATATTAATTTATGTTGATTTATTGGCTCATTGTATAAAAAAATAGCAACTAAAAAAGAAATTATCGGGCAAATATATTGCATATATGAAAGTAATGTTAAGCTTAATTTTTGTGTAGCATAATTGTATCCTAACATAGGTAGCAAGGTTACAAGCCCACTAAGTGCAAGTAATACTCCTAAATAATCAATATCAAAATGAGCTAAATTTGTTGGGATAGAAAATAAAAATATTAAAGCAAAAGGAGTGATTAATAATGTTTCTAAGAAAAACCCATAAACGCTACTTACATAAACTTTTTTACGAATAATCGTATAAAAATTAACTAAGAGCGCTAAAGTAATTGATAATATAGGTAAAGCTCCTAAAGTAATTACTTCAAATAAACACGCAAAAATCACTAAACTAACACTAATAATTCCTAATTTACTCATATTTTCTTTTAAAAATACTTTTGCAAAAATTATCCCAAACAAAGGGCTTAAAAAATATCCTAAAGAAGTTTCTAAAATCAAATTCTTTTGAATCATATAAATATAAAGCCCCCAATCTCCACTAATTAAAGCACCACAAATAAAAAGATTAAAAGCCATTTTTAAAGATTTTAATTCTTGTAAAGCTTTTTTAAATTGCCCTATAATTATTAAAAATATTGCTAAAAATATAACCGACCAAACTATCCTATGCGACATTACTACAAAGGCATCTAATGTATCAAGTTGTTTATAAAAAATAGGCACTAAACCCCAAAATACAAAAACAACAAAAGCTACAAAAAATCCATAATTCATAAAAATTTTTCCTTAAAATGTAAAACTTATCTCATATAATCATAATTTACTAAATTAAAAAAAGGAGAAACGATGAATTGGTCGCTAGATTCATATAAAAATTATAAAGCTCTTCAGCAACCAAACTATGAAAACAAGGAAGAATTAGAAAATGTAGTAAATGAATTAAAATCGTATCCACCTTTAATATTTGCTATGGAAGCAAATGAATTAAAAAACGAATTAGCAGCAGTTTGTAAAGGAGATGCGTTTTTATTGCAAGGTGGTGATTGCGCTGAAAGTTTTAATGATTTTAGTGCAAATAATATCCGTGATATGTTTAAATTATTTTTGCAAATGGCATTAGTTTTGCAATTTGGTGGGTCAAAAAAAGTAGTAAAAATTGCTCGTATGGCAGGACAATTTGCAAAGCCTAGAAGCTCTGATTTTGAGAATAAAGATGGTATAAGCTTACCAAGTTATCGTGGAGATATTATAAATGATTGTGAGTTTTGCGAAAGTGCAAGAGTTCCAAAAGCTAAAAAAATGCTAAAAGCTTATATGCAAAGCTCTGCTACGCTTAATTTGCTTCGTGCATTTAGCGTAGGTGGACTTGCTGATTTAGCCCAAGTGCATAAATGGAATTTAGGTTTCGTAAGACGCGCTGATATTGATGATAAATATGCACTTTTAACCCAAAGATTAACAGAAGCACTTGATTTTTTTAAAGCTTGTGGAATAACTAGTTTAAATGATGCTAGATTGCACGAAACGAAAATCTACACAAGCCACGAAGCCTTGCTTTTACCTTACGAAGAAGCACTTACTAGAATAGATAGCTTAAGTGGAGCTTATTATGATTGTTCAGCTCATATGCTATGGATTGGCGAGAGAACTCGTGGGCTTGATGATGCTCATGTGCATTTTTTAAGTGGAGTTAAAAATCCAATAGGTGTTAAAATAGGACCTAATGCTAGTGCTAGTGATATATTAGCCTTAGCTGATAAGCTAAATCCACAAGATGAAGCAGGAAGATTAAATATAATCATTAGAATGGGTGCTAGTAAGATTAAAAATCTTGAAAATATCTTTAAAGAATTAAGCAAAGAACAAAGAAATATAATCTATAGCATAGACCCAATGCACGGCAATACTCAAAGCGTAAATGGCTATAAGACTAGAAAATTTGATGATATTTTAGATGAAGTTAAAAATTTCTGGCATATTGCAAGAGCTAATAATATAATTCCTGGTGGGGTTCATTTTGAAATGACAGGACAAAATGTAACCGAATGTTTAGGCGGAAGCGTAGGAGTTAGCGAAAGCGATTTAGCAAGACGCTATGAGACCCAATGCGATCCTAGATTAAATGCAGACCAAGCATTAGAACTTGCATTTTTAATAGCTGAATTAATGAAGCAAAAATGAAAAACATTGTTTTAATCGGTTTTATGGGCTGTGGTAAAAGCACAACTGCAAGAAGGCTTAGTAAGATTATTAAAAAAGAAGTAGTAGATACTGATAGCATAATCAAACAAAGAACTGGGCTTGAGATTAAAGAGATTTTTGAGCGTTATGGAGAAGAATATTTTAGGAATTTAGAAAAAGAATTAAGAGATGAATTAGCCACAAAAAGTGATTTAATCATCTCTTGCGGCGGTGGTTTTGCTAATTTACAAGATTTAAGAAAATTAGGTTTTGTAGTGTTTTTAGACCTTAGTTTTTACAAAATCGCAACAAGGCTTAAAAACGATACTAAACGCCCATTATTTGATGAAAAGGCGAAATTGCTTTATGATAAAAGAATGCCACTTTATAATAACGCTTGTGATATAAAAGTAAATATTTTAAATCTAAAAGCAAGAGAACTTGCTAAGATTTTAGAATTTTTCTTAGGCACTAATATCACAAATGATGTTAGAAAAGCCTTTATAAAACCTAGTCTAAATAGAAAAATAAATCGCAAAATTAAACCTATAAAAACTGATAAGTTTAAATTAAACCCAATAAGAGCTAATTAACTTAGCTCTTATTATCGCTTCCCCATTTACACATCATATTAAGAATTGGTATTAATGATTTTCCTTTATTGCTTAGGCTATATTCAACCTTAGGTGGGATTTGCGGATATTCGGTGCGTATTATTAAATCATCTTGCTCTAATTCTTTTAATGCCTTTGTTAAACTCTTAAAAGAAATTCCAACAAGCATTCTTTTAAGTTCATTGTATCTTATAATCTCATTGATTGATAAAAGATACAAAATACTCATTTTATATTTTCCTGAAATTAGGTTTAGCGTATAATAAATTCCACATTTATTATAATCATTTTTTCTTTTCATTACTCTCCTTTTGGTTAGTATCTAACAATTTTGTTCGTATTGACTTAAAATAAAGTAAAAATTATAATCTAATTTTATTTTTAAACAAGGAGAAATTATGAAAAATGTTTTATTAGTTAATGGTGCTAAAGCTTTTGCTAATGCAGGTGCAAGACTAAATGCAAGTTTGCAACAAGTTGCGTATGATACTTTAGTAGAAAATGGTTTTAATGTAGAACAAACCATAATTGATGATGGATATGATGTATTAGATGAAGTAGAAAAATATGTAAGAGCTGATATTATAATTTATCAAATTCCAGGATTTTGGATGAATGCACCTTGGATAGTATGGGAATATTTTTCAAAAGTTTTTGGAGCTGCTTTTGGTAAATTATGTGCTAGTGATGGAAGAAGTAGAAGTGATGCTAGTAAAAAATACGGCTCTGGTGGGCTTAGTCAAAATAAAAAATATATGCTATCTTGGACTTGGAATGCACCTGAAGAAGCATTTACTGATAAAGAGCAATTTTTTGGTGGTGTCGGTATTGATGGAGTTAGCTTAAATCTTCATAAAACTCACGAGTTTTTAGGTATGAGTGCACTTAAAACTTTTGCTTGTTATGATGTAGTAAAAGACCCGCAAGCAGAAAAATATTTTAAAGACTATAAAGAACATATCTTAAATGAAATAGTAAAAAAATAATATTTTGGATTTAGTTTTTCTAAATCCAAAATTAAAAAAATTTAAATTTATTTTAAATATTTTTAATAATTTTTTAATTTAAATTACAAGCAAATAATTTATATTGTTTTAAGTTCATATAACCTATAATCAAAATCTTAATCTAAATCAACAAACAAGGAAAAACTATGAAACTATCAACCAAAATTGCATTGTTTTCATTCATTGGAATTTTAATTAATTCTATAGTTTTAGTATCACTTCATAAATACTATGATAACTACTCTGTAAATTACACAAAACATACGGTAGAAGATGAAATTTTAACAGCTAAAAAGCAGCAAGTTAAAGCTCTGGTAGAAAGTGTTATGAAGTATTCTGGTGCTATTTATGAAGAGTATAAAAATGATAATAACTTAAGTGAGTTTAAAAATAAACTACAAGATTATTTATCTAAAGTAAGATTTGGTAGAGCAAATAGTTATTACACCGTGTTTGATAAAGATGGAAACATATACTATCACCCATCTGCTTCTTGGATAAACAACAATAAATTTAACGAAAAAGACGCAAAAGGAATGTATTTCATACAAGAAATGATTAAAAGTGCTGATAATAATGATGGTTATATAAGATATTTTTATGAAGATTCAAATTCTAATAAAGTTACTGAAAAACTAGCATATACAGGTAAGGATAAAGCAAGTGGGCTTTATTTTATGACTTGGTTATCTTGGGAGACAATTAGCAAAACTTCAATAGAAAAAGTATCAAAAGATACAGATGAACAAAGCTATAATAATATGATTACTTTTATAATCACTACTGCACTTATAATAATTGCGATTGTAAGCTTATCAATTATCTTCGTAAAATTCCAAATCACTCGCCCACTAAACAATCTAACAGCTAAATCAAACGAACTTAGCAGTGGAGATGGAGATTTAACTAAAAAGCTAGATGATAAAGGTAATGATGAAATAGCTC
>NZ_JAHCZC010000051.1:0-13585 GCF_018501135.1 Campylobacter sp. 2018MI13
GTGGAACGTTTTCAAACAAAGAATTTCAAATTGGTGCATATTCTAATGAGACAGTTAAGGCTAGTATTGGGGCAACTACAAGTGATAAGATTGGGTTAACTAGGTTTGAGACTGGGCATAATGTGAGGGCTGGGGATCTTGCAGGAATTGGTGCTGACGGAAACGTAACAGTTACTTTTAAGAACGTAGATGGTATTAATGACGTAACTTTAGAGCCGGTTAAAATGGCTGAAACAAACGCTGCTGGTCGTCCTGTAATCAAAGCAAATCAAGGCTTAGGTGCACTTGCTGAAGCTATTAATAAAGTTTCAGACAAAACCGGTGTAAAGGCTAGTGTAACTACTGAAACAGTATTTGCTCAAACAATTAAAGCTGGAACTACCACTAAGGATTTCCAAATAAACGGAGTTCAAATAGGCTCTATTGAAGTTAAAGACAAAGACGGAAACGGAGCTTTAAGAGCTGCTATTAACTCAGTTAAGGATCAAACAGGGGTTGAAGCTTCTGTGGATAGTAAAGGTAGACTTGTACTACATAATAGAGATGGTAGGGGTATTAATATTACTGATGGTGCGTTTATAGATCCTACAAAAACAAAAGCAGATTTTGTTACAGACGAAGCTAATAAAATTAATATTCCAGCAGGAACTGCTTCTACAACTCAATTAAAAGGAGCTAATGCTGCAGCTGCTATCACAGCTAATGCTGCGTTAGATTTAACCGCTAATCTTGTTGGAACAGGTACTAATGCAAATGATGCTGCACACAATACAGGTGATGATATATTAAAAGCATTAAAAGAAACTAATCAAAAAGATTTAATTAGCAAAACATCTGAACAAGCAGCCCTTACCGCAATCTCTAATGCAATGGATGCAGATGGTAATCTAACAAATACTGCACTTAATTTAGCACGTACTATAACTGGCGGTACTTTTCCTACAATTGATACCGCACTAACAAATGCTATAGGAGCAGCAACAAATGTAGATGATTTAAAAACAGCATTAACCAATATTAAAAATGAATTAACAAAACAACAAGGTGCATTAGACGCTACAAAGCTTAGTGGAAAATTTGGTGATGGTCAAGGTACTGCAACACAAGACAATATTGATGAAGCACAAAAAGCTATAGGTTTATTTGATGCTATAGCTCAAGTAGACGGTATGTTAAGTGCTGTTAAAAAAGCAACTGATATTGTAAAAAGAGATGGTATGAGTAATATTGTAGGACTATCTGAAAATAACTCTGTTAACTTTGGAAGATTAAGTCTTGTATCAAATAATGGTAAAGATATTCAAGTAGAAGCTAAGAATACGGCAGGAGTTGATGTTACTGCAGCTATAGGTTATGATAAAGATGTTAGCGAAAAGACAGTTTCACTAAGAGAAACAAACTCAACAATAGATAAAGACTTAGCAGATGCAATGGGCTTTAATAGTGAAGAATGGATGAATACAGGAAAAACAATTGATGGAATCGAAACAGAAGTAGACCATACCAACGGCTACGCAGCAGGTGTTATGACACTAAAAGGCGCACAAGCTATGATGAATATTGCTGAATCAGCTCAAAAAGCTCTTGAAGCAATTCGTTCAGACCTTGGTTCTGTCCAAAACCAACTTGTTTCAACTGTTAATAATATTTCAGTTACTCAAGTAAATGTTAAATCAGCTGAAAGTAATATTAGAGATGTTGACTTTGCATCTGAGAGTGCTACATTTAGTAAACACCAAATCCTAGCTCAATCAGGTGTTTATGCAATGAGCCAAGCTAACGCTGTTCAACAAAACGTAATGAGATTATTACAATAGTTTTAAAGGTGCAAAGCACCTTTAAAAACGCAATAAAGATTATTGCGTTAATAATAGGAGTTTTTAAGGTGCTTGTCGCCTTAAAAACTACTAAATTATTACAATAATAATTGAAGTTTTTAAGATAGCATTAGCTATCTTAAAAAATGACTAAGGTTATTGCAATAATCCTAAGGGGAGCACTCGCTCCCTTTTTTAAATTTAAAAATCAATTTCCCAATTTAAATTCTTTAAAACTTTATAATTTAAACATATTTAGTATAAGATAACGATTATAAAAGGAGCTAAGATGAAAGAATTTAATTTTGATAACGCTGTGAAAAATCCATATATAGATAAAAATTTAAAAACACAAGAATACCAAGAAGAAAGACGATTAGTCAGTCAAACTATGGCAAAAATGGAAAAAGAGTTAGACAAACCAGAGATTTTATCAGTATTTAAAAGATTAAAAGACAAATGAGATATATCAAATTAGAAGAAGCCATAATTATTCACGAAAAAATCATTGAAAAAACAGGCGGATTGAGTGGTTTTAATAATACTCAATTAGGCTACCTAGAAAGTGCATTAGAGCATATAAAAAACGATAATTATTATCCAACTTTAGCCGATAAAATTACTCATTTAATGTTTTCGTGTATAAAATTTCATCCTTTTACTGATGGTAATAAAAGAACTTCAATATTTTTAGCTATGCATTTTTTGGATTTAGATGATAAATATAATGAGAAATTTGCTATAGTTATGGAAGATATAGTCGTGCAAGTAGCCGATGGAAGCATTTTAAAAGATGAGCTAAGAGAAATATTGATAAATTTTATAAATAAATATAATCAATAATAAAATTAGACTAAGAGATTTAGATTAAGGCATTTTTCTTAACGCTTAATAATACTAACGATTGCAAAAGTAACAAATATGAATGTAACAATTACAACAAATAATAATCCGTATTTTTAAAAGCGTTAAAATAGATTTTAAAAAACTAAGTAAAGAAGATAAAAATCTAACGCTTGATATTATTAAACGCCTTGCAAATGATGAAGTCTAAGAGCTGATTTATAAAAACTACGCATTGTAATGGATTTAAAAGATTGCAGAGATTGTCATATCAAAAATGATTTAGTGCTAGTGTATAAAAATAAAAATATATTAATTCCAACTTGCATTAGCACTATAAATCATAGCAAAATAAATAATTTAACATAAATTAGATTTTAGCGATATATTTTTATTGTAATTATTTTAAGGTGCTATTCTTAGCACCTTTTTTATAAAAACTAAGCAAAATCAAAAAACTATCATAAAAAATATTTATGATTGTTTTAAATTCCGTCCTTACAACCAGCGTTTTTTCTTAAAAAATATAATAGGTATTATTGTAGAGATTATCATTAGGCTCAAGGTTATAAAATACCCATATTGGAATTTTAATTCAGGCATATTCTCAAAGTTCATTCCATAAATTGTCCCTATTAAAGTAGGCGGCATCATAGCAACGGTAACAACGGTAAAAAGCTTTATGATTTTGTTTTGTTCTATGTCAATTTTGCTAGTTAAAATCGTCTGTATATTATCCAAAATCCCAAGTTGCGAAAGGCTAAAATCTATTAAAGAATTTAAATCTTTTAAAATTATGTCTAAATTCTCTTTAATATGAACGCCTATTTTATCGCTTTTAATAAGTGATGATAAGGTCTTTTTCTTCTCAAACAACGAATACCTAATCTGCATATTTAAATCTTGAAGATTTGAAATCTTAGCAAGGTAAAAATCATAATCAAGAGCATTTTTTTGCTCTAAAATCTCGGTTTTTAGCAATCTTGAAACTTTATCAATCCACTCTAGCACATCTCCATCTTTATCCACTCTCATATCAAAAATCTCGCTTAATATCTCATAGCCACTTTTATAATGAGTTGGATTTGCGAGAATTATGTTTTCTACAGAAGCAAAGGTCGGAATTTCTCTAGCACGGATTGTAAATAATACTTTTTTATTTAGTAAAAATGTAATCGTATCTTTTGTAGTGGTTGTTTGATTTAGAGCGTCTTTATTTAAAAACACATTATTAATAGTAATAGTATCTTGCTCTTCCCAATATCTCGCACTTTCTTCTATGTTGTATTTTTCATCATCGTTTGGAATTTTAATATTAAAATTATTTTCTATATAAGCAATCTCATCTAGGTTAAAATTAAACAAATCTACCCATAAAGTATTTTCAGGTATTTCTTCATTGATATTAATAGTGCGTTTTAATACATTTAAATTGTCTTTATAATAAACAAAAAGCATAAAAATCCTTTATAAATTTTAATTATTATAATGAAAATTTTGAAATTTTAAATAGGATTTAAGGCTAAGCTTAAATCCTAAGAATTATTGTTTTAATTGTAAAAGTGTGTTAAGCATTTGATCACTTGTAGTAATTGTCTTAGAGTTTGCTTGATAACCCCTTTGAATTACGATTAAGTTTGTTAAAGATGTGCTTAAATCAACGTTAGACATTTCAAGGCTACTTGCTTGGATTTTACCACGACCACCTGTTGTAGCAGCTCCGATTACTGGCTCACCTGAGTTTGATGTTTGAGTGAAAACATTGCCGCCTTCAGCTTCTAAACCTTCGTTATTTGTAAATGTTGCCATCGCAATTTGTGCTAGACCAAAGCTTCTACCATTTGTAAAGCTTCCGATGATTGTTCCGCTTTCATCAATTCTAATTCCGTTTAAGTCCCCACCACTAAAGCCATCTTGAGAAATACCACTTGTATTACTCTCTCTATCATAACTTGTAATTCCATCAAAATCATTTGGATTACCGAAATAAAAATCTATGTTTTGATTAGGGGTTGAGCCGTTGTTTGCTGTAAAGCTTACTGAACTTGGGCTAAATCCTTGTAATGAACCATCGCTATTAAATCTAATTGTTCCTGTTAGGACATTTTTTGGACCTTCGCCACTAATGTTGATTTCACAAGGCTCTGGAACTTGAATTACTATTCCCCACTCTGTGCCACCATCATCTGTGTAGCCGATTTTTGTAAAGTCATATTTGATTGAGTGTTTTGTCCCAAGTGAGTCAAATATATCAATACTTGAACTATGTGCGCTCATATAAAGTCCTTGAGTTTGACGAATTCCATCTCCACTTGTAAGTGCTCCTTGCATACCTTGCATTGTTTTCATAAACTTATCGTTTTCATTAACATTATTTGCCGGATTTGTTAGATTGCTAATGCTTAAGAACATATTGAAGTCGTCTTCTGTTTGATTAGCATTTGCAGGAGTTGTTAAAGCTGGATTTAATTGTATAAATTGTGCTTGTTGTGTAGCATCTAATTGATCCCAGTTTTGAAAACCATTTAAATTACCCATATTTGCACCATTTGCAGGAGCTCCATTAAATAATACTCTAGCTCTATTATTAATTGCTTCTGTGCTCATATCAGTAATATCTCCATCATCAGCATTAAATGCGTCTCCTTTAGGATTTTTGATAACGAATTGTCCTTTAGCATCTACTATGATTTCAACTCCATCATTTTTAGTCCCATTTGCACCCCAATTAGCATCAGTTACTTGTCTTCCATCGTAATTTACATAAAGTCTTGCATCTTTTTGCATAGCTTCTCTTAAATCTTCTGTGGTATTAAAGCTTCTTTCGGTATTTGCATTTAATGCGTGTGCTGTATTAGTTGGGTTTGGATCATAAGTATATTGATAAGCTGTAATTACTTCTATACTAGCACCATTACCGTTACCATGATGCTCTATAGCAGTTCTTAAAATACCAGTATTATCTACATTTGCTCCATTTCCAGCTCTTACAACGATATTTTTCATAGCTGCTGTTGTGCCTTGCTTATTATCATTTACTAATATTAGCTGATTTCCATTTACTATATCAGCTCTTACACCTGTTTTACCACTTACTCCATTAATAGCAGTTGCTATATCAGCTACAGTTGAAACACTAGCAGCTATTTGAGTTCCGTTAATTTCTATATTTAAATTAGCAGCTACATTAAATGTTCCGTTATTATCGATAGTAGGTGCATTATTTCCAGCATTTCCCAATGTTAATTGACCAGTTCTAGCTTCTGCATAACTAACCCAAATTCCTTGACCTTTTCTAAGCCCAAGACTTTCTCCACTAGCATTGAATAATACTCCCATATCAACGCCACGCTCATTTAAGCGTAATTCACCATTTTTGTTTGTAATAAAGCTATTTTGTGAAACATCGTTTTCTTTATGCACACCCGCATCAACTTTAATACCATCGCCGTTTATATTAGTCCATTCGTGGTTGCTATCTAGCTGATAGATTGGAGTTTTTTTATCGCCTATGCTATTACCTGAATTTAGGTTTGCTTTTAAGCTAACTAATGTTGTAGGATTTGCAGGGGTTGTAAGACCTGGTTTTATTACTATATTTCTAATTGGAGAAGTAGTATCAACTTCGCCTGTAACTTCATCTCTTAACCAACCTTGCGCTATATAACCATTATTATCAACGAAGTTACCATAAGCATCACGAACGAAGTCCCCGTTTCTTGTATATTTATAAGTTTTACCACCATCAGGGCTTACTACGAAAAATCCATCGCCTTGGATAGCTAAGTCTGTGTTTTTCTTTGTTGTTTGGATACTTCCTTGAGCAAAAATCTTAGTAATTGAGTTAATTTGAGTTCCAAGTCCAACTTGCATAGGGTTTTTACCACCTAGCTCTCCTTGTGGAGCTGTTGCAACTTTGCTTGTTTGATTCATCAAGTCGCTAAAATTTGCACGAGAGTGCTTAAAGCCTGTTGTATTAACGTTTGCTATGTTATTACCTTCTACGTCCATTGCTATTTGGTGTGCCTGAAGACCTGATACTCCAGACCAAAGTGATCTCATCATTTTTATATCCTTGTAATTAAATTCTCTAAGCAAGTTTTAGCAAAAGGTGTTCCAATTTTATTTTTTTATATTAAAATGTTTTTTTTAATACCGAAAATAAGGGGATTTTGTGGATAGTATAAAAAATAATTTTAGATTAGATTTAATAAAGTGTTTATCAAATACAAGATTACAAAGTTATAAAGACTTAGACGAGCATTTTAAAAATCTTAAATTAATTGCAAAATTATCCCCAAAAATAGGCATTTTGGAAATAACTTTAAGAAATTATTTAAATGATATTTTGGCAAAAAAGTTTAATAATGATGATTGGCTTTTAGATTACGAAAATGAAAGTATAAAAGAACAAATAAATAAATTATATAAAAGCAAAAAAAGAACACCTACAAAAGATGAATTATTAAGTAATCTTACGCTAGGAACGATAATTAAGATTATTGAAGATGAAAAAATTGAGAAGTATATATTTTCAGATTTAGACTTAAAAAGATTTGATAAGAATAATAAAAACTACATAATAATAAACGGGCAAAAGACTAATATATTTTTAGATAATAAAAATAAAGCATTATTAAAACTATTTTTAAGTCTTAGAAATCGTGCAAGTCATTTTGAGAATTTATTAAAAATGAGAAATAACAAATATTCTAATATTAGTTATAAATTATATGAAAATTGCTATATCAGTATAAATCCAAGAAATTTAGAAAGATTTTTAGATGATTTGATAAGTGATTTTAATGAAGATTTGATAAGCAGAGTAAAACTCTGCTTTTAAGAGTGTCAAGACCACTCACGAAATACATTTCATAATATCAAAAAAAAATTAATCATAAAAGCTTTATCAATGTTTGTTAAAATCAGCTTTTATTAAAAGGAGAAAAATGAAATTTTTAAATATTCAAAAACTAAGCACTGAAAAGCTAGAAAATATGGGTTTTACTTGGCATACAAATGAAGATAAAAAATCATATGTAGATGATAAATTAATAATAATTAGCGAAGATGAAGCAAATAATTATTATAACGCTTGTAATGAGCTATATGATATGTTTATAAACGCAGGTTCTTATGTAATTGATAATAATCTTTTAGATAAACTTGGCATTCCTTTTAATTTACACGAAGTTGTGAAATTATCTTGGGAAAATGAAGTTCATTGGCATTTATATGGGCGTTTTGATTTAGCTGGTGGGCTTGATAATTTACCTATTAAATTGCTTGAGTTTAATGCAAATACTCCAACGGCACTTTTTGAAACGGCGATTTTACAATTTGAGCAATTAAGACTAAATAACTTAGATGAAAGCAATCAATTTAATCACACTTACGAAGCAATCGTTGATAATTTTAAACGCTTATCAACTTTAGATGAAGATGTAAGTAATTTTGATGAAGTATATGAAGGCTGGAAAATACTTTTTACAAGTGTAAAAAATACTGAAGAAGAGCTAACTACAAGATTGCTTATGCAAATGGCAAAAGACGCTGGATATGAATGCGAATTTGCTTATGTTGAAGATGTTGAATTTAGCGAAGATGGAGTGTTTTTAGCTGATGAGAATTATGAGTTTTGCTTTATGCTAATTCCTTGGGAAATAATAGCTATTGAAGAAAGCGAATTAGCACATTTACTAACAAAAATAATCAAAAATCAAAAAGCAATTATCCTAAATCCTGCTTATACATTATTATTTCAAAGCAAGGCTATTTTAGAGATTTTATGGCAGCTTTATCCAAATCATAAATATTTATTAAAAACTAGCTTTTTACCACTTGAAAATGCTAAACAAGTTAAAAAGCCGTTTTTTGGTCGTGAAGGTGCAAATGTTACGATTTTGGACAAAAATGGCGAAATAATTACAAAAAATAATGGAGATTATGAAAATAACGGATTTATTTATCAAGAATTTGCAGAACTTAACGAATATAATGGCGAGTTCTATCAAGCTGGGGTATTTTTTGCCTACGAAGCGTGCGGACTTGGATTTAGAAAAGGTGGAACTATTATAGATAATTACGCACAATTCGTAGGACACATTATTAAATAAAGGAAAAATATGCAAGAAATTCTAAGTCTTACTTCATTTGTAGTTGATTTTGATATTAAAAAGAATTTAAAACAAGAATTACAAAATTATAAAAATATTTTAGTTATTGCCGGAGTTACGGCATTTGCGAAATTTAAAGATAAATTAGAATACGCAATTAGTGGCAATTATCATCTAACGCATACTAAAGAATGCTCGTTTAATGATATTAATAAAATTATAAATGAATGCAAAGGCTTAGAATTTGATTTAGTCTTAGCAATTGGTGGTGGTAAGGTTTTAGATACTTCAAAATACATAGCAAATGCTTTTAATCTAAAAATAATTACTATACCAACAATCGCTGCAACTTGTGCTGCTGTATCTGCTCTATCTGTTATTTATGAAGATGAAAAGTTTAAAGAATTAGCGCTTTTTAAAGAACCGCCTTTTAAATGTTTTATAGATTTAGAAACTATTAAAAACGCTCCTAAAAGGTATTTAATAGCAGGTATTGGCGATACGATGGCGAAATTTTACGAATTTGATTTGCAATTAAAATATGCAAAAGCTAATAATATAGGCGTAAATTACTCAAATTCTTTTGGCAAAATTTGTAGTAATTTGTGCGTAGATTTAAACTATGAATATGCAAAATCTTTAAATGATGATTTGAGTTTTAAAAATGTCGTAATGTCAATAATAGTAAATACTGGCTATGTTTCACGCTCAATTAATATTGAATATAATGGAGCTTTTGCTCACGCAACTTGCTATGCGATAAGTTATATTAAAGAAATAGAAAAAAACTTCTTACACGGAGAATTAGTAGCATTTGGTATTTTAGTCCAATTACTAATTGAGAAAAAATATGATGAATATGAAAAATTGCTTAAGTTTTACAAAGAAATCAATTTACCTACTAAAATAAGTGATTTTATAAAAGAAGATGAGTTTTTAAAACATATTGACAAAATAGCTAGTTTAGTCCTTGCATCTAGCGATGTTATTAATCTAATTAATCGTGGTTTTATAACAAATCTTGATGAGATAAAAAATGCTTTAATTTATAAAAAGGAGAGAGAATGAAAATTGTATTTTTAGACGCAAACACCTTAGGTGGAGAAAACATTGACGCATTTAAAGAATTTGGCGAAGTTGTATTATATGAAAAATCATCGCCTAATGAAGTAGTAAAAAGATTAGAAAAATGCGAAGTAGCAGTGATTAATAAAATCAAAATGAGCCGTGAAGTTATGCAAGCTTGCCCTGATTTAAAACTAATTTTAATTAGTGCAACGGGTATGAATACGGTTGATTTGCTTGCGGCAAAAGAATTTAATATCGTAGTTAAAAATGTAGCAGGTTATAGCACAAAAAGTGTGGCTCAACATACTTATGCTCTACTTTTATCATTAATGAACGAAACTCTTTATTATAATGACTACACAAAAAAAGGCAATTGGGCTAAGAGCGAATTATTTTGCGATTATTCAAGAAGAATTTACACAATAGAAGGCAAAACTTGGGGAATTATAGGACTTGGAGCTATTGGAAAAGAAGTTGCAAAAATAGCACAAATGTTTGGTGCTAATGTGATTTATACAAGTCTTAGTGGTAATAATAACAATGCTGATTTTAAAAAAGTTAGCTTAGAAGAATTGCTAAAAAATAGCGATATTATAAGCATTCACGCTCCACTTAACGACAAATCATATAAATTAATCAGCGAAAAAGAACTAACAATGATGAAAGATAATGCGTATTTGCTAAATCTTGGGCGTGGCGGGATAATTGATGAAGTAGCACTCGCAAAAGCAATTGATAGTAAAAATATCCGCGTTGGGCTTGATGTTGTAGAAGTTGAGCCAATGAGTGCTGATAATCCTTTATTAAACATAAGCAAAAAGCAAAATCTAATAATCACCCCACACATAGCTTGGACTGCTTGTGAGTGTGTTACAAGGCTAGTGGCAATGATGGTGAATAATTTAAGAGATTTTTTAAATGGTAAATAAGATTTACTTAGGGCTAATTTTAGCCCTATTCTTTAGCTCTTGTGCTAAGCAAATTCCAACTACAACTATAAATCTAACTATTAAAAGCGATATTATTAAGTTTAAAGGACAAGGTTTTTTAAAGGATAATAAAGGTGATTTAAGTCTTGATTTATATGCACTTGGAAAATACATAAATACTTTTAAAATCAATGAAAAAATATGTTTTAACAACGAATGCTATACCAAAAAAAGCTTTAATGAAAAATTCTTTGGCAAATGGTATTATGATGATTTGTTAAAAGATATAATTTTATGTAAAAATATATTTTCTAAGAAAAATTACTCAAAAACTCAAAATGGTTTTACTCAAATCATTGATGATTTAACTTATGTTGTTGATGATTTAAAATGTGAGTTTTCTTCAAAAAATATTATCATTAAAATTAATAAATAATAAATTTTATTATTCTATAATAATTTTTTCCTAATAATCTAATAAAATTTACAAAAAAATATTATATTTAGATGGAATTTATAATAAGGAGAAATTATGAAAAAAGTATTATTTTCATCGGTTTGTGCAGTGGCACTACTAGGAACAAATGTATATGCAGTAGAAAATAGTTTAAGTAATAGTTTAGATACTTTTTTAAGTCAAAAAACAGAGTTAGAAAGCAAGATTAAAGAGCAAAATACTCTAATAACTCAAAAACAAGAAAGCGTAAATAATGCTGATACAAATTATAAAGAAAAAGATAAAGCATTTAAAGAAACTGCAAAGGCTATAGATACAGCAACATTAACAGCAGTAGATAAAGAGGGTTTGAAAAATCAAGCTGAAAGAGAACATACTAATTTAGTAAATCAAGGTAATTCTTTAAATACTCAAAAAGATAATTTAAATCAAGAATTACAAGGAATAAGTGATTTGATAACTAAGCAAAATACAGCTATTTCAGATTTAACAAGTCAAATTGCTACTTCTCAAACTAATTTAACTGCCAAAGAAAAAGCTTATAATGATTTAAATAAGCAATTAAGCACATTAGTAGAGCAACACAAAGAATTATTAAATAAAAAATATGAAGCAGAGAATAAACTAGCTGAGGCTAGAGAAAATTTACAAAAAGATCCAAATAATGAAGCATTAAAAACAAATGTAAAAAATGCTATAAAAACTCAAGAAGAAGCTAATTTAGCCGTAAAACTAAGTGATGATACCATGGCTCCATTGGGACAACAAAAAGGACAAGCGTTATTTGAGTTTAATGAAGCTTCAAATAATCATAATAGCTTGGTATTTAAAAAAAGAGAAGAAGAAAAAAGTCTTGAAAATTATAAAAATAGCTTAACTTTAAAACAACAAGAAATCCAAGCTCAAGAACAAAAAATAACAGATAATAAAACTTTACAAGCTCAAGCCCAAACCAAAGTTGAAGAAGCAATGAAAGTATATACAGAAGCTCAAACTAAAGTTGAAGAAGCTAAAAAGACCAATGCTAACGCTAAAACAGCTTTAGATAAAGCAAGTGAAGACCTTGAAAAAGCTAAAACAGAGTTAACTACAGCTAATACAACTTTACTAGAACTAGAAGAGCAATTAAAAGAAATTCAAGCAAATATTACAAACAATACAGAAGAAGGCAAAAAAGCTAAAGAAGAGTTAATGTCAAGTGGTATTTATACGGCTAATACTCAAACTCACGCTAACGCATTAATCAGTTTAGCAGCTTCACACAATGGAGATTTAAGCAATGCAGCTCCTGAAGTAAAAGCACAAGCACAAACCTTAGCAAATCAAATAGCTACAACAATTTTAGATGAGAAAAAAGACGATATAACAGCAGAAGCTCTAAGCACTTTAAATGTTCAAATCAATAATATGAATAAGCGTTTAGGTGAAGTGCGTGGTTTAAATGCGGATATTGGGACTTGGTTTAGAATTTATGGTGGTCGTTTTAGCAATGGTAACAATAATTTCAATTACTATTCAACCCAAATTGGTGCAGATAAAAAAACTAGCTTAAATAATGCTGATATTCTTGCTGGTGTGCTATTTGGCTATGATAAAATCAATGCAGGTGTAAGAGCAAAAGACACTAGTGTAGGAGCGTATTTAAGCTATATTCACAATGATGGATATTTTGCTGATTTGGTATTAAAATATATAAGAAGTAGTTATGATAGTAAATTTGTTGATGTTAAATCTCAAAATTCATTCTTAGTTAGTGCAGAGGGTGGATATAGATTTAATGTAAATAATAATTTTTATCTTGAACCAAGCCTTGAGATAATCACTGGATATATCGGCAAATATGAATCAAGCTTAAAAATCTTTAATAAGTTTAAAATAAATGTAGATGCTCACTCTCCATTAATATTTAAACCACAAATATTTGCAGGTTATAGCGTAAATGATTTTACATTTAGAGCTGGTGTTGGGGCAGTAATTGATACTCAAACTAAAGAAGCAGACCTTTTAATAGGCGATATTATAAAAGGAGTAAATGCTAAGGTAAAAAGCAAATTAGGAGCTAGCGATAGAGGATTTGTAAGCGTTGGCACAGCATATACATTTAGCGATAATTTAAGATTGAATTTAAGTGTTGAAAGAAGCTTTGGCACAAAACTTACAAATGATTATGAAATAAACTCAACTATTAGATATACATTTTAAAATAAAGGGCTTTAAGCCCTTTTTTATCAAACCCCCACTAGCTAAGCGCTCATGCAAACGCATCTATGAACAATAGATCAATTGACAGTTCTTTAAATAAGTTAAACTCAGGTTTTAGAATTAACTCTGCTGCTGATGATGCTTCAGGTATGG
>NZ_JAHCZC010000052.1:0-13504 GCF_018501135.1 Campylobacter sp. 2018MI13
CATTAATAGTATTTATATCACTATTATTTGGGGTAATTAAATTTATTCCTTTTAACTCTTTTTTATAAAAGTCTTCTTGCATAGTGTATTTAGTGCCTAGTAATAAAATATTTTTTATATTATTATGATTTAATTCTTTAAGGCTTGAATGGGCTATATGAATAAATCTAGCTTTTAAATCTTTTTGCAATTCATTTGCAACTTTATGCATAGTATTTGTGCAAAGTGCGATTATACTTGCATCAGCTTTTTCTAATCTTTTTGCTTCTTCGTTTAATAAACTTGCAGCTTTTTGCCACTCATTATTATGTTGATATTTTTCAATCTCATCAAAATCTACGCTTGATATTAAAATCTTTGCACGAGATAAAGAATTATGATGAGTTTGGCTAAACTCATTTATTAATTTATAATAAGTTATAGTGCTAGCATAACTCATCCCGCCGATTAAACCTATCAAATTAGCCCCTTATTGCAGCATTGATTAAATCTATAAAGCCATCTACATTAAGACTAGCCCCACCAACTAAAACACCATCACAAAGCCTATTAATCTCAGCGATATTGCTAGAATTAACACTGCCACCATATAAAATAGGTTGTTTTGTTTTGCTTTTTAGATATTGCATAATTTTTTCAATATCTTCTAATTTTGCAGCGCTTTTGCCGATACTATAAATTGGCTCATAAGCTAGAATTAATTTATTGTATTTTAAATCAATTGCATTAAGTTGCTTTTCTAAAAACTCTATGCTTTTGTTTTTTTCATAAGTAGCAAAATCTTCTCCTATGCAATAAATAACTCTTAAATCGTTTTCAGCACAAAAATCAAATTTTTGTGCCAAAAATTCATCATTTTCGCCCAAATTTCTTCTTTCACAATGACCTAAAATAATAGTTTTTATCCCAAATTCTTGCAAGTGAGATAATCCTATTTCTCCTGTAAATGCTCCATTATAAGCTGGGTATATATTTTGAGCAGCTTGAATGAAACTAAATTCACTATCAATAAATGAAGTTGCACTTGGAGCGACAATTACTTCAAGATTAGTAAAATCACTAAATCTTAAATAAGCATTAAGTTTTTTAGCGTATTCAGCAAAACCTTTTCTAGTATGATTACATTTAAAATTTGCGGCAATTATCATTAATATTCTTCCTTTAATATAAGTGGTTTTATAGCAGGTAATTCTTTACCTTCAATTAGTTCTAAACTAGCACCACCGCCAGTAGAGATAAAACTAAAATCATCAGCATCTCCTGCACGATTAATAACATCAGCAGTGTCTCCACCACCAGCAACGCTAGTAGCATAAGAATCGCTTATATAATGGCTCATTTTAAAGCTACCTTTTGAGAATTTATCAAACTCAAATACTCCCATAGGTCCATTCCACCATATAGTTTGAGCATCACTTAAAATTTCTTTAAATAAAATTGAGCTAGCAGGTCCAATATCAAGCCCCATCCAACCATTTGGTATTTCTTGAACGCTTACTTTCTTTACTACACTATCATTTGAAAAGCTTTGTGCAGCAAGAACATCAACAGGTAAATATAACTTAACGCCTAGTTCTTTTGCAGTTTGCATAATTTGTTTAGCATCTTCAATTAGTTCTTCTTCTACAATTGAATTTCCTATATTTAATCCGTTTGCTTTAAGGAAAGTAAAAGCCATTCCGCCACCAATTATTATCTTATCAACTTTAGGAAGTAGATTGTGTAAAGCTTGTAATTTTCCACTAACTTTACTACCTCCAACAACAGCAACAAAAGGTCTAGCAGGAGATTTTAATAAATCTTGTGCGAAATTAAATTCTTTTTGCAATAAAAACCCAGCGCAAATTTCTTTTGCAAATCTAGTAATTGCTTCTACACTTGAATGTGCTCTATGGCAAACTCCAAAAGCATCATTACAATACACATCACACATTGAAGCTAAACTCTTAGCCAAATCTTCATCGTTTTTTGTTTCACCTTTTATAAATCTTAAATTCTCTAGTAGTAAAATTTCACCTTTTTTTAAGTTTTTAGCTTTATTTTGAGCGTCTTCTCCGATTATATCGTTTGCCATTATAACTTCAGTTCCAAGAAGTTTTGATAATCTTTTTGCAACTGGCTTTAAAGAATATTTATCACTTATTTCTTTTGGTCTACCCAAATGACTTGCAAGAATCACTCTAGCATCATTGTCAAGGCAATATTTAATAGTTGGAATTGCAGATTTTATTCTTCTATCATCACTAATGTTTCCAAATTCATCTTGTGGGACATTAAAATCACATCTAATAAAAACACATTTATTTACTAAATCTACATCTTTTATGGAAATTAAAGGCATATTATTTCTCCTTGCTAATATATTGAGCTAATCTATTTAATTGATATGAATATCCGTATTCATTATCATACCAAGCTAGAACTTTTACAAAATCTTCATCAATTATTTGAGTTAAATCAGGGACAAATATACATCCATAAGTGCTAGTGCAAAAATCACTTGAAACGCAGCAATCGTAATCAATTGCTAGAATTTCATTCATTGTTTTACTTGCTTTTATAAAAGTTTCATTTATTTCATCTTTTGTAGTTTTTTTATCTAACAATAAAGTTAAATCAAGCATTGATACATTTGCTAAGCTAGTTCTAACACTTTGACCATCAACTTTACCTAAAAGGTTAGGTATAACTTTACCTATTGATTTTGCTGCACCTGTGCTTGATGGGACTAGATTTAGTGCTGCTGCGCGACCCCTTCTAATGTCTTTAGGGCATTTTGTATCACATAGTTCTTGAGTTGCTGTATATGCGTGAATTGTATTCATTAAAGCTTTTTTAATACCGAAATTTTCATCTAAAACTTTTGCCATTGGTGCAAGGCAGTTTGTTGTGCAACTTGCATTTGAAATAATAGCTTCGCCGTTATATTTAGTGTGATTTACATCCATTACAAACATAGGTGTATTATCTTTTGGTGGTGCTGACATAATTACTTGTTTAATACCATTGTCTAAATATGCTTTAGTTTTTTCTTGTGTTAAAAATGCTCCCGTGCATTCAAAAACTAAACTAGCTCCATATTTAGCAAAATCAATATTTTCAATTTCTCTACTTCTAATTATTTGAATTCTTTTATTTCCTACTATTAAAATATCTTCTCCATCATTGTCAATTTCTTGATTGAAATTCCCATGAACACTATCGTATTTTAGAAGGTATTTAATACTTTTCATATCCCACGAGCAATTTATTGCTACTAAATTCATTTTGTTTTCATTAAGAATTATTCTACTAAGACATCTACCAATCCTACCAAATCCATTAATCGCTACATTTACTCCCATTTTTAACCCTTTATTTAAAAAATTTGAGATAATACTAATAAAAAAAGGTTAAGAGATTTTGAAAATAGCAATTTTTGGTGGTAGTTTTGACCCAGTTCATTTAGGTCATGAAAAAGTAGTAAAAGCAGCTTTAGATACATTAGATATTGATAAATTAATAATATTGCCAACGTATATTAGTTTATTTAAAAATAATTTTAATGCTAGTCCAGAACTTAGATTAAAATGGCTAAAGAGTGTATTTGTTGAAAGTGATAAATTATTAATAAGTGATTATGAAATATCTCAAAATGAGCCAGTTCCTAGTTTTAAGAGTGTTATGTATTTTAAAAATTTACTAAATTCTAGCTTAATTTATTTTATAATAGGAGCTGATCATTTAAAAACTTTACATAAATGGCATAATTTTGATGAATTATCTAAAAATGTCGTTTTTGTTATAGCTAGTAGGGATAATATTTTTATACCAGATAATTATTTAAGACTTGAAATAAATGAAGATATTTCTTCAAGTTTTATAAGAAATAATTTGATTTTGGAAAAAGTAAATCCTAAAATTAAAGATGAAGTAAAAGAATTTTATAAAGGAAAGTAATGAATAGAAATGAAGATATTATTAAGCTTTTAGATGAAAAAAAAGCAGAGAATGTTGAGTTGATTAATATTAAAGGAAGTGAATATTTTGTAGATGAAGTAATTATTGCAACTATGATTTCTACTAAACAATCTTTTGCAATAATTGAAGATATTAAAGAATTGTTAAAAAAACATAATAGTAAAGTTTATTATGAAGAATGCACTGATGATTGGAGTGTTCTTGATTTAGGAGATTGTTTAATTCATTTAATGAGCCCTGCTTATAGAGATAGATATCAGATTGAAAAATTCTTACTTGAGTTTAAGCGTTAAAAATTTTTTTGTAGTATCGCGTTTATCAATTAAGGAGAAATCATTATGGCTAAAAGAATTTTAATTAAGTTTTCAGGTGAAGCTTTGGCTGGAAAGCAAGGCTTTGGAATAGATACTCATATTTTAAAGTTTATTGCAGGACAAATTAAACAATTAGTAGATGCTGGAACTCAAGTAGGAATTGTTATCGGTGGCGGTAATATTATTCGTGGAGTTAGTGCTGCTAAAGATGGGATAATTAAGCGTGTTAGTGGCGATCATATGGGAATGTTATCTACCGTGATAAACTCAATTGCTATGCAAGAAGCGTTAGAAGGTTGTGGAATTAGTGTAAGAGTTCAGAGTGCTATTCAAATGGAAGCCTTTTGCGAAACTTATATTATGAGAAGAGCGCAAAGACATTTAGAAAAAGGCAGAGTTGTAATTTTTGCAGCAGGAACAGGTAATCCATTTTTTACTACTGATACTGCAGCAGTTTTAAGAGCTATTGAAATTAATGCTGAAATGATTATTAAAGCAACAAAAGTTAATGGTGTATATGATAAAGACCCTATGAAATTTGAAGATGCAAAAAGATATAATGAATTAAGTTACGAACTTGCTATGGGTGATGATATTAAGGTAATGGACGATACAGCAATAGCACTTGCTAAGGATAATAAATTACCAATAGTAGTTTGCAATATGTTTGAAGAAGGTAATATTTTAAAAATTATTAAAGATGATTTTAGCAATTGCTCAATCGTAAAAAATTAATTAAAAGGAATAAAATGAGAACTGAACAAGTAGCAGCAAAAGCATTAGAAAAAGTAGGAAATGATAGATATATTCTATCTTTAATAGTAGCTAAAAGAGCTAGAGAATTAAGTGATGGTGCTGAACCTTTAGTAAAAGTTGAAAAAGGAAAAATGAAATTTACTGATATAGCAATGTTAGAAGTTGCTGAAGAAAAAATTATATTTGATGGTGTAATAAACGAATAAAAAAATGAAAAATATTCTAAGTTTTGAAACATTATTAGAAGACATTAAGCATTGTAATGATTTAAATAAAGCACGGGAATTATTGTATTCACTTTTTTCAAGCACTCCTATGCTTGAAAAAGCTTTAGATTTTTGTATAAAATCACATGAAGGACAATTTAGAAAAAGTGGAGAACCTTATTCTATTCATCCTATTTTAGTTGCGTGTTTTGTAGCTTTCTTTTCAAAAGATGAAAGTATGATTTTAGCAGCACTTTTGCACGATGTTGTAGAAGATACCGAATGCACTCAGGAAGAACTTGTAAAAATGTTCGGACATTCTGTGGGTATTTTAGTTGAAGGTATGACTAAAATAGTTGAGATTAGGGGAGATAATTTAGCTAGTTCAGAATCAAACGAAAAACTTAGAAAATCAGCAATGACTTTTAGAAATATGCTAATGGTTAGTATTGAAGATAGTAGGGTATTGCTTGTTAAATTATGTGATAGATTGCATAATATGCTAACTCTTGATGCGTTAAGAGAAGCAAAACAAAAAAGAATAGCTGAAGAAACTCTAATGGTATATGCACCAATTGCACATAGGTTAGGAATTTCTAGTATTAAAAATTACTTAGAAGATTTAAGTTTTAAATATTTAATGCCAGTAGAATTTAAAGAAATAGCAGATTATTTAAAGGCAAATAATGTGCAATTACAATTAACATTAAATGATTTTATTGAAAAAATAATTAATTTAATGCGTGATAACGGATATATTGAAGATGTAGATTTTAAAATAGAAAAAAGAATAAAACATGTATATTCTATTTTTTTAAAAATGCAAAGAAAAGGCGTTAGTATTGAAGAAGTGCTTGATTTATTGGGGATTAGAATTTTAGTAAAAGATGTTAAAGATTGTTATATAGTTTTAGGGCTTTTACATGTGCATTTTAATCCACTTGCTTCAAGATTTAAAGACTATATTGCCTTACCTAAGCAAAATGGTTACCAAACAATCCATACTACTTTATTTGACGCGCAATCAATAATAGAAGCACAAATTAGAACATATAAAATGCACGAAACTGCAGAACTTGGAATTGCAGCACATTGGAAATATAAAAATGATAAAGAAGACTATAAAGCTGATTGGGTAAATGATATAGCTACCAATAGCTCTTTAGAAGAAAAAGACAATGATTTGGCATTTTATGAATACGCAAAAGATAGTTTATATGTTGAAGATATTGCAGTATATTCCCCTAAAGGAGAGATTTTTACATTACCTAGAGGTTCGACTGCTCTTGATTTTGCTTTTGAAGTTCATTCACAAATTGGTCTTAAAGCAAGTCACGCTTATATAAACAGAGTAAAATCTCCATTGCTTACAAGTCTTAAAAATGGGGATATTGTAAGAATTGAGATAGATGATAACGCAAAACCAAGATGCTCTTGGCTTGATAGTGTGGTTACTGCTAGAGCTAAAGCTATGATTAAATCACATTGTAAACAAAGAATTTCAAGTATAGACCAAAAAGCTGGGTTAAGAATTTTGCAAACTATTTTTAGTGCTGATGAAGACAAAATAAATACTTGGATTGCAAATGAAAAATTATCAAAAAATGTTAAAAAATGCACTACAGATAATATTACTTTAAGTAAGGTTATAGATAGTCTTAAAAAATATTCAAAAAGAATTTGGCTAGTTAAAAATTATGATTTAAAAAAACAAAGAATAGAAAATCTTGTTGTATATTCAAATTACAAAATAAATAATGTGGATTTTGATTATTGTTGTAACCCAAAAAGAGGTGATGATATAGTTGCTTTTAAACATAATCATTCTGTTACAATTCATAATAAATTATGTGAAAGAGCAAGTAAATTAATGGAAGATTCTAAAGAAGAAATGGTGCTAATTAAATGGTCTAAGCATGCTCCTAAAAATTATAAAATGATTTTTTCTTTAGAGAATAAAAAAGGCACATTATTAGCATTATTAACAGAATTACTAAAACTACAAATCAATGTTAATAGTATTAATATTACAAAAAATGCTGATAGTTTATTGGAGTATTTTGAAATAGTTTTTGAAGTACCTGATAATCAAAATATAGAAATAGCAAAAGAAAAAATCAAAACAAAATGTAAAATCTATGAGTTTATATCATTAAAAGACGCTTATAGTGAATAAAGGATAAAGATGAATTTGAATGAAATTTATAATGATTTAGAACGCGGTGTATCAGAATTTATTGATTTAGAAAAAATTAAGAATTTGATTAAAAATTACTATGAAAAGGGCGAAGTATTTTATGTAAAAGCTGGGTTTGACCCAACTGCACCTGATTTACATTTAGGTCATAGTGTTATTTTAAACAAAATGAGATTTTTACAAAATCATGGTGCTATAGTTCAATTCCTAATAGGAGATTTCACTGCTCAAATAGGTGATCCAACAGGCAAAAGTGCTACTAGAAAACAATTAAGCAAGGAAGAAGTTTTAAAAAATGCAAAAACTTATGAAGAGCAAGTTTTTAAAATTTTAGATAAAGAAAAAACTGAATTAAAATTTAATTCAACTTGGCTTAATGCTTTAGGAGCAGTTGGCATAGTTGAACTTACATCAACTTTTAGTGTAGCTAGAATGCTTGAGCGAGATGATTTTACAAAAAGATTTAAAGAACAAAGCCCTATATCAATTAGCGAATTTTTATATCCACTTTTACAAGGTTATGATAGCGTTGCATTAAAATGTGATATTGAAATGGGTGGAACTGACCAAAAATTTAATTTATTAATGGGAAGAACATTACAAAGAACTTATAATACAGGTAAAGAACAAGGTATTATAATGTTACCACTTTTAGTAGGTCTTGATGGTGTTAATAAAATGAGTAAAAGTTTGGGTAATTATATCGGAGTTAGTGAAGAACCAAATTCTATGTATGCAAAATTACTTAGTATAAGTGATGAATTAATGAAGGAATATTACAATCTTTTAAGTTTTAAGACAACAAAAGAAATTAATGATATTTTTGACAATATTAAAAACAATACTCTACATCCAAAGGTTGCTAAAGAAAATTTGGCTTTAGAAATAGTTGAGAGATTTTGGGGTAAAGATTTAGCAATTAATGCGAAAAATGAGTTTGATAATATTCATAGTAAAAATGAAATTCCAAGTGATATTGCGGAGTTTAATTTTAATGAAGAACAATGGATTATAAAACTAATGCAAGATACTAATTTGGCAAGTTCAGGCAGTGAAGCAAGAAGAGCTATAAAAGCTAATTCTGTAAGTGTTAATGGAGAAAAAATTAGCGATGAACAACTAAAATTAAGCAATGGTGAATTTATAATTCAAGTTGGAAAAAGAAAATTTGCAAAAGTAATAATAAAAGGATAATAATGAGCTTACCAGAATTAAAAATAAGAAATTTTACATTAAAAGTGCCGGTATTTCAAGGAGGTATGGGACTTGGAATAAGTTGGGATAAATTAGCTGGTAATGTTAGTTTAAATGGAGCTTTAGGTATTATTAGTTCGGTTGGAACTGGGTTTTATGAAAATAGAGCACATATTAACAAAGAACTAAATGGCAAACCTTATGGAAGTGAGAATTTTTATTCTACAAAAGGACTTAATGCTGTAATTACTAATGCTAGAAAAATCTGCAACGACTCACCATTAGGCTGTAATATAATGCACGCGTCAAACGAATATGAAAGAATAGTAAAAGACGCTTGCAATGTCGGTTTTAATGCAATTATTAGTGGTGCAGGATTACCTACAAATTTGCCAGAATTTACTAAAGACTTTCCTGATGTTGCATTAATTCCTATTGTATCATCAGCAAAAGCTCTTAAAATAATTTGTAAAAGATGGACTCAAAGATACGATAGATTGCCTGATGCAGTTGTTCTTGAAGGGCCTTTAAGTGGTGGTCATCAAGGATTTACATACGAGCAATGTATAGACCCAAATTACCAATTAGAAAAATTAATTCCTGAAGTAAGAGCTGAACTTAATGAATGGGGAGATAATATTCCTTTAATTGCAGCTGGTGGAATTTGGAATAAAAATGACATTTTAAATGCTATTAGTTTAGGTGCAAATGGGGTTCAAATGGGAACAAGATTTATAGGAACTTATGAATGTGATGCTGCACTTGAATTTAAACAAGTATTATTAGATGCTAAAAAAGAAGATATAGAATTGCTAAAAAGTCCTGTTGGCTATCCTGCTCGTGGTATTAGAACAAATCTTCAAAAAATGATAGAAGAAGGCACTGCTCCTAAAATTTCTTGTATAGCAAATTGTGTTGCACCATGTGAACGTGGTAGGGGCGCTAAAAAGGTAGGATATTGTATTGCCGAAAGACTTTATGATGCTTATAGTGGAAAAAAGGAAAGTGGATTATTTTTTACAGGTGCTAATGGATATAGATTAAATAAGTTAATTAGTGTTAAAGAGTTGATTGAAAAATTAGTTAATGGTGAAGATGAATAAAATCTTACTATTATTACTAAGCGTTGTTTTGTTTGCTAGTAGTTTAAATGAAGAATTTGTTAATTTTGATAAGAGTTTTTTATTATCTAGCAAAACAGAACAATTAGCAATTCATCAGAGATTAAAAACTATATATATTAAAAGTATAATTTCTGATGATATTGATACCAAAAAAGAAGTTTTAAAAAGAATTATTTTAAGTTCAAAAACATTAAAACTTGATTCATCTACATATCAAAAAGAATTACAAGATTTAGGCATTAATCCTAATAAGATTTCATTTAATAACATAAATAATACTGATGCAAAAAAGACTAAAGATATAGCTAAAGAGCAAAAATCAATTAATACTCAAAATACCAAAACACAAAATACTAAAACTACAACAAATACTTTAAATTCTAAAAATATAAATAGTCAAAATAAGCCAGAAACAAAACAAGAAGAAGTAAAAAAAACTTATATAACTAAAATTAATAAGGCAAATAACACAATAGAAATATCATTAAAAGGAGATTTTGATAATAATATAAAAAGTATTATCTATAATACAAAAGAATTAAAAAATAAAATATTGGAATTTAATGCTGCTTTAGATATAGGAAAACAAAATTTCATAGATAAAAATTATGAAGTAAGTTTGGTTCAATTCAATCCGGAAAAAGTAAGATTTGTATTAAGGTCAAAATCTGATTTGAAATTAGATTATAAGATTGATAATAATGTTTTACTTATTACTATAGATGGTAATTTGCAAGAGCAAAATAAGCAAGAAAATACTACTCAAATAAAAAAATATTTAGTTGAAGATAAAAAAGAATTAGATAATAATACTAAAGTAAATAATAATGCAAAAAACGCTACTGCTAACGATAAAAACAAACAAGAAAGTAATATAAATACAAAGCTAGATAGTAATGATAATGCTGCAAATAATATTGCAAATGATAAAAACAAAAAACCTATAACAATTACAAAAGCCGTTAAAAAAGATAATGGGGTTTTATTGACTTTAAACAACTCTTTATCAAATGATGATATTAAAACTTTTAGCTATAACAACAATCAAATTTTAGAATTTGACGCAGTTTTAAATGGTGGTAGGAAAAATTATGATTTTAAAACATACTCTATTAGTGTTTTACAATTTAATCCTAAAAAGGTAAGAGTGGTTTTATACTCTAAGAATACTAAAAAAATATTTTTTAATATAAATAATAATTCTTTAGAAGTAAGCACTGATGAGATTAGTGAAAAAGTTGAAGTTGGATTTAAAAAATCAAATTTATTAATTACTTTAGACGCAGGTCATGGTGGAAAAGATGTAGGTGCAACTGCTTTTGGCAGATATGAAAAAAACATTACTCTATCAATAGTTCTAAAATTAGAAAAAGCTCTAAAAAACAAAGGGTATAAAGTATTTTTAACAAGAAAAAAAGATGTTTATATAAATCTAAGAGATAGAACTAAAATGGCAAATGATAAAAAAAGTGATTTATTTATAAGTATTCACGCAAATTCTATCGGGGATAAGACAAAATTTGATAAAATATATGGAATTGAGACATATTTTCTCTCTCCAGCTAGAAGCGAAAGAAGTAAAAACGCAGCTGCAATAGAAAATAAAAGTGATATTGAAGAGATGAATTATTTTTCTAAACAAACTTTTTTGAATTTTTTAAATAGAGAAAAAATTATTTCATCTAATAAGTTAGCTATTGATATACAAGGTGGTATTTTAAATAATATACCTAAGGGATATTTAAAGCGAGATGGTGGCGTAAAAGAAGCTCCTTTTTGGGTTTTAGTTGGTGCTTTAATGCCTGCTGTTTTGATTGAAGTTGGCTATATATCACATCCTATTGAAGGTAAAAATATCGCAGATAGTGCTTATCAGGATTATTTGGTAAATGGTATTGTAAATGGAATTGAGAGTTATTTTGTTAAAAATAAATAAGGAAGTTTTATGAAAAAGGCGAATTGGATTTTAAAAAATGATGAGATTTTTTCTTTAGATTTTGATGATTTTTATTACAACATAAAAGAACCTTTAAAAGAAAGAAATGGAATTTATATAGATAATGCTTTTAGTAACGCATTTAATAAATTAACTATTTTAGAACTTGGTTTTGGATTGGGTTTAAATTTCTTTTTAAGTGCAAAAAGAGCTATTGATTTAGGCATAAAACTCCATTATGTAGCGATTGAAAATTATTACCAAAGTATTGATGATATAAGATATTTTTGTAATAAATTTGGTATAGAGTTAAATAATAATTTTATTAGTGATTATCCACCTTGTAAAGATGGAATTTATAGAATAGAATTTGATGGGGTTGTTCTTGACTTGGTATTTCAAGATGTAAATATTGCTTTAAAAGATTTAGATTTTTTAGCTGATGTTGTATATGCTGATGGTTTTTCTCCTAATAAAAATAAAGAAATGTTTTCTAAAGAGACTTTAAAATATGTCAAAAAGCTATTAAAATTAACTGGTAAATTGGTTAGTTATAGTTCAAATTCTGATTTTAAAAAATCTTTAATTGAATTAGGATTTGAAATACACGATATTAATTTGGGAATAAAAAGAGAAAGCACTCTTGCTATATTAAAACATAAAGATTTGCAAGATGATATAGAAGGATATTTTCATAAAAACTATTTAGAAGTTAATAATATAGCAATTATTGGTGGTGGTATTGCAGGCGCTACAATAGCTTATGAACTATCAAAGTTAGGTAAAACTATTAGTGTATTTGAACAAAGCCATACTTTAGCAAACGAAGGAAGTGGAAATAAAATAGGGTTATTAACAGCATTAATTCAAAATCCATCAAGTTTGTTAGGAGAATTTAGTCAGTTTTCGTTTTGGCATAGTTCAAAATTTTATAAAAAATTAGGCTATAACTTAGAAGGGATATTAGAGCACGCATATACTGATGAATTAAGAGAAAGATTTAAACTGCAAAAGGATAATCCATTAATTAAATTACATTTTGATTTTGCATATTTAAAAGATGGTGGGACATTAGAACCCTGTAAATTAGTTCCTAAAATTTTTGCAAAATCCAATACTAGGATAATTTTAAATTATAAACTAAATAGTTTTAGAGAATTTTATGATAGAGTTGAGCTTGATTTTGATAATAAGACTATGATTTTTGATGCTGTAATATTTGCTAGTGGTGCATATTCTAAAGAAATCTTTAGTAATTTACCATTATCAGTAGTAAGAGGTCAGGCAACTTGGCTAAAAAATAAAATTAAATATAAGCACCCAATTAGCTCAAAAGCTTATATAACTGGAGCAAAAGATGGGATTATTTTATTAGGTGCTACTTATGATAGAAACTTAATTGCTGAAGCAAGTAGAGAGTATGATGATATTAATATAAATAATTTTAAAGAAATTTTTAAAGCTGATTTTAGTGATTTGGTAATAGGTAATAGGGTTGGTTATAGAAGTTATTCTTCAGATAGATTTCCTATTGTTGGAGCTTATTTTAATGAAGAAAAATATAAAAATCTTTATAAATCTTTACAATTTGATAAACATAAACCGCAAGTAAATTCTCCAAGAAGTAGGATTTTTATAAATACAGCTCATGGTTCAAGGGGTTTATCTAGTGCGATAACATCTGCAAGATTAATTGCTAGTTATTTTAACAACACACCTAGCGGAATGTTTAAAAGATACGAACACGCACTTCATCCTGCTAGATTTTTAATAAGAGATTTAAAAAAAGGCTTAGTTAAAGATTAGGAATTTAAATT
>NZ_JAHCZC010000053.1:0-13240 GCF_018501135.1 Campylobacter sp. 2018MI13
ACTAAAAACATTATAAAATATTTTATCATCTATGATTGAAACTTTTTTATTAATACCCTTTGCGTTTAATAATTCTATTAATTTTTCTAAATCATCTGGATTAAGCAATTCGGTGTTTATAATGCTGCTAAGGAATTTGTTTTTATAAGATAGATGTAAAATTTTGTGTGATGAAAATCTAATGTTTAAATATTCGAAATAATATTCTTTTAAATTATCATAATATATCCTTGTTTTACTAAAAAGCCTAATGATTTCAAAATACTCATCATAACAGATAATTTTTCTTATCATAAGTGGAAAAAGCATAAAACGAAAATGGTGAGGAAGGGCAAATAAAACAAATAGCAATATCACTAAATAACCATCATTAAAATACAAAGAACAAGCAAAAATTAAAATGATAAACAAGCATACAATAACATTAGGAAATAATAAAAATAGTGATTTATATATAGAAAACAATAAGCTTTTTTTAAGATTTACTATCAGAATTATTTCTTTATCATTTAGCATAATATAAACCTTTTTTTGATAATTTAAGATTACATTATTTTAGCAATTAAATTAGTTAGCTTTAACACTAATTAAAATATATTTAAACTAAATTCTTATTTTAAATTATATAATGTTTTAATTTTTATGCTATTAAAATTGGGCTTTAATTAATGAGTAAATTGCGAGAAAATCTCGCAATTTTTTATTTAAAGTTTAGATTTTTTACATCCTCATCAACTTTTTTCATAGCTTCTGTTGGTAGAGAACCTGTTGGTGGTTTGTGATCTAGTTTTAGAGGTGCTGCTGGAATTGTTGCTGTTTTTGTTAATTCAATTTTAATTCCATAAGGAGCTAACGCATTTGCTAACTCTGCTTGTCCTTCTCTAGCTACTTCTTTACATTGACCTATAATTCTCATAAATTCTTGTGGTGAGTGGAAGCCATAGCTATTTTCACTAAATGATACGTCCCATCTAATATGTGCTTTTCTATGAGCATATTGTGCTTTTTCTATAACTTTTGAAATAGCATCATCTCTTGCTTTATCTTCAAGATTTGCAAATTCAGGAAGTTTTGCTAATTCTTCACGAGCTGTTTTTATATCAGCAATTAATGCTAATAAGTTATTTTCACAACCTCTAAGCTCATAAGCGTGGCGATTTTGAATAAAGCTAATTCTATCTTTTAATACTTGTTCGCTTTGTGGATGGCAAGTTTTGCAAGCTGCATTTATATCAGCTAATGGAGATAGTATATTGTGATTAGTTACTTTGTTTGCTCCATCTCTTTTGTATGGCATATGACAATCTGCACAAGTTACACCACTTCTATAATGTAAAGAGCTTGAATACATTTCAGCTTCTGGGTGTTGCATTTTAATTATTTTTGTTTTTGTATCTTTTTGAATGTAATCATATGGGAATTCGCCATTTGCAAATTTTTCATCATAGTATTCATCAAAATTCTCTATTTTAAATGCTTCATCTTTTTTCCATTTTGTCCATGGGAATGTTAAAGTGCTATCTTTACCTTCAAAATAATACTCAACGTGGCATTGCATACAAACATAATTTCTCATTTCTTTTCTACTAGCTTTGATACCACTTTTAGCGTCTGCTTCATAGCCTCTTAAAACCATAGCATTAACAAAAGCAGGGCGAGTTACACGAAGGCTCATATCATCTGGGTTATGACAATCTGCACAGGTTGATCCCATATGAGAGCCGTGAATTCCATCTCCGTATTTTTCTTCTACTTTTTTCATAACATCAAAATAAGGCATTTTATTCATATTTGTCCAAGCTTCTTTCATAGCTTCGCCTTTTTCACCAAATACATCAAAAAATCCCATTTTCTTTGCACCCATTACTTCAGTTTTACCTAGCATAAAACTTGGGCTTAATTTATCACTTTTATAAATAGCAGTTAAGTAACCAGTATGGCAATTTACACAAGCACCAGGCTGACCTTTAAATGCAGGTAATCCGTGAGCATTTAGATATTCTTTATTGTTTCTTTTTGTTTCCATTTGGTCAATTTGTGAGTAATAGTGAGTTCTTGGTTTAGAATAATCAACCGCAAAAGCATATCCATTCCAAAATGTTGTCGCAGCCGGCCAGCGAATAATCTTACTATAAGGTAAGCTTCCACCAAATGGTGTTTCAATATACTCATCTTTCATTTGTAAATAACCATCTAATTGAGCTGGGAAATTTCTACCCCATTTTGCAAAATCTGGTTCTTCATCACTAATTTCAAAAGTTTTTAATGGTTGAGTTTTACTTTCACCTTTATGTTCTGCAATGTTTGTATTAAGTGCAAATAAGCCTGCACCACCTAAAGCAGCTACCACAATAGCCGCAACATAAACTGATTTTGACATATTTTCTCCTTTTAATTATGTAAATGACCTATTGTTCTATGACAGCTAAGGCAATCAAGTGGCTCGCTATTTAATTTTGTCGTTGCATTGATTGCATTATGTGCGTAGTCTTTATGACAAGTCGCACAATTGCGATTAACATCTTCGTGTGTCATTTCGGTAGGTTCTAAATTAGGTGGATTTCCTCCTACTGTAAAATAATAGCCGTGTTTTAATCCGTGATAAGCTTTTTTAGTCCAATAAGCTACCACATCACCTTGAGGTAAATGACAATCTACGCAACCTGCATTGCTTGAATGCTCACCTTTTGCCCAGCTATCATAAACATCTGTCATAATATGACATTTGCTACAGGCTTCAGGTTTAGAAGTCATCATTAAAAAGCCATCTGCTATTATAAAAGTATAAATTCCACCACCAATAAAAATCCCAATTACTATGCAAAGGGCTAATAAAAGTTTGTTTGTTGGTTTTTTCATTTATACACCTTGTGAAAATTTGAAACACTACTTTAATATAAAAAAGCTTAAAAATAATTGATGGCAATTAATATATTTTTTTAAATTTAATTTAATTTTTAAATATTTTATATTATTTTATGAATGTTTTTTCAATTTTTATTGAATTAAGAATTTTAAGTTAATTTAATGTTGATAATATTTATGCGCTTTACTTTAAAAAAAATATTAATCTTAATCAATAAGATTTTAAAGCAAATAATCTAATCTATTTTTACATTATTATTATAAGGAGAATAAATGCAAAGACGAGATTTTTTAAAGAGCACAGCAGTTGCAAGTGCAGCAGCTTGCATAAATCCTACTATTGCTTTAGCAAAAGACGAAACAAGTGAATGGACTTGGGATAAAGCAGTTTGTAGATTTTGTGGAACTGGCTGTGGTATTATGGTTGCTACTAAAAATGGCAAAATTGTAGCTACTAAGGGCGACCCTGAAGCACCTGTAAATCGTGGTTTAAATTGTATTAAAGGATATTTTAATGCAAAAATTATGTATGGAGAAGACAGACTTGTAACGCCTTTATTAAGAGTAAATGCTAAGGGCGAATTTGATAAGAACGGAAAATTTGCTCCAGTATCTTGGAAAAGAGCTTTTGATGAGATGGAAAAACATATGAAAAAAGCTTTAAAAGAGCAAGGTGTAAATGGTATAGGAATGTTTGCAAGTGGTCAGCATACTATTCAAGAAGGATATGCCGCTTCAAAATTATTTAAAGCTGGTTTTAGAAGCAATAACATAGACCCAAATGCTAGACATTGTATGGCAAGTGCTGTTATTGGCTTTATGCAAACATTTGGTATTGATGAGCCTGCAGGTTGCTATGATGATATTGAACTTACTGATACTATTATTTGTTGGGGTTCAAATATGGCTGAAATGCACCCAATTTTATGGAGCCGTGTAAGTGATAGAAAATTAAGAGACCCTGAAAAAGTAAAAATTGTAAATCTTTCAACCTATACAACAAGAACTAGCGACATTGCTGATATGGAACTTATATTTACTCCAAGTTCTGATATTGCAATATGGAATTATATTGCTAGAGAAATTGTATATAACAATCCAAAAGCAATTGATTGGGAATTTGTAAAAAATCATTGTGTATTTACAACAGGATTTGCTGATATTGGATATGGAATGAGAAATAATCCAAATCATCCAAGCTTTAGCGAAGCTGAAAAAGATACCGTTGCTAAAGAAAATGCAATCACTTTAGATAAAGATGAAGCAATAGCATTAAGTCATTTAGGTGTAAAAGATGGCGAAAAATTTGAAATGAAACATCAAGCTCAAGCAGCACTTAACTGGCAAATTCAATTTGAAGATTTCAAAAAAGCACTTGAACCTTATACATTAGATTATGTTGCAAGCGTAGCTAAAGGAAATCCTGATGAAGATATAGAAGAATTTAAGAAAAAATTAAAAGCATTAGCTGATTTATATATTGAAAAAAGTAGAAAGGTAGTAAGCTTTTGGACTATGGGCTTTAACCAACATACTCGTGGTAGTTGGGTAAATGAACTTGCATACACTGTGCATTTATTAGTAGGAAAACAAGCAAAACCAGGTGATGGAGCATTCTCTTTAACAGGTCAGCCAAGTGCTTGTGGAACAGCAAGAGAAGTTGGAACTTTCGCACACCGCTTACCTGCTGATTGGGTTGTAGCAAATCCTAAACATAGAGCTAAAAGTGAAGAACTTTGGAAAGTTCCTGAAGGAACAATTAATGGTGTTCAAGGAAATCACTTTATGCAAATGATGAGAAATCTTGAAGATGGAAAGCAAAAATTTGCATGGGTTATGGTAAATAATCCTTGGCAAAATACTGCAAATGCAAATCACTGGATAAAAGCTGCTAGAGAAAAAGATAATTTTATAGTAGTAAGTGATTGCTATCCTGGAATTAGTGCAAAAGTTGCGGATTTAATTTTACCTACAGCTATGATTTATGAAAAATGGGGAGCTTACGGAAACGCAGAAAGAAGAACTCAACATTGGAGACAACAAGTATTGCCAGTTGGCGAAGCTATGAGTGATTTATGGCAATTATTAGAGCTTAGCAAACGCTTTAAATTAAGCGAAGTTTGGAATGAAGTAAAAATTGATGAAAAGACAACATTACCAAGCGTATTAGAAAAAGCTAAAGAAATGGGATATAAAGAAGATGATACTTTATATGATGTTTTATTTGCTAATAAAGAATGTAAAGAAATTTCATTAGATGATAGTGAAAGCTTAAAAGATTGGTTAAATAGCGAAGTTAAAGGCGATAGTAGAAATGTAAAAGGTAGTGATGGCAATGTATTTAAAGGCTATAATTTCTTTATTCAAAAATATTTATGGGAAGAATATAGAAAATTCGGAGCTGGTCACGGACACGATTTAGCTAGTTTTGAAACTTATCATAAGGTAAGGGGCTTAAGATGGCCTGTTGTTGATGGTAAAGAAACTCAATGGAGATTTAATACAAAATACGATGTATATGCTAAAAAAGCAAATCCTGAAGGTGATTTTGCATTCTATGGGGATTTTGATAAATCAATTAAAAGTGGTGATTTAGTAAAACCAACAAGCGAAGAAGCAACAGCAATTACAAATAAAGCTAAGATTTTCTTTAGACCATTTATGAAAGCACCTGAAAGACCATCTGAAGAATATCCATTCTGGTTATGTACTGGTAGGGTTTTAGAGCATTGGCATAGTGGAACAATGACAATGAGAGTTCCTGAATTATTCCGTGCAGTTCCTGAAGCTATGTGTTATATTCACCCAGAAGATGCTAAAGCTTTAGGAGTTGAGCAAAGAGAATTAGTATGGATAGAATCTCGCCGTGGAAAAGTTAAAGCTCGTATTGATATGCGTGGAAGAAATAAACCACCAAGAGGTCTTGTTTATGTTCCTTGGTTTGATGAGAATGTTTATATTAATAAAGTTACATTAGATGCAACTTGTCCAATTTCAAAACAAACTGATTTTAAAAAGTGTGCAGTAAAAATAACTAAGGCGTAATATTTATGAGAAGGCAATTTTTTACAAATACTATAAAGATTTTAGCAGTTGGTGTTGGAACTTTTAGCATATTCAAACTAAACGATACACCAAAAAGTGAAAGCAAAATTGAACTTAAAAAGAGTTTTTTTCTACGCCCACCAGGAGTTGTTAGTGAAAAACATTTTTTGGCTAATTGCATTCGTTGTGCTAAATGTGTAAAAGCTTGCCCTTATAATACTTTAAGTTTAGCTAAGATAGGGGAATTTGCTAGTTTAGGAACTCCTAAATTTAGTGCAAATGAAATTCCTTGTTATTTATGCGATGATTTGCCTTGTATTAAGGCTTGTCCGACAGATGCGCTAGATAAAAGTATTAATAAAATTTCTTTAGTAAATATTGGTCGTGCAATAGTAGATGAAAGCTCTTGTGTAGCTCATTTTGGAATTCAATGTGATGCTTGCTATAGGGCGTGTCCTTTTATAGATAAAGCTTTAAAGCTTGAATATAAAAGAAATGAGCGAACTAAAAAACATGCAATGTTAGTGCCTAAGGTTGATTACGATTATTGTGTGGGTTGTGGTTTATGTGAAAAAGTTTGTATTACTAAAAAGCCAGCTATTGTTATTTTGCCTACTAGTTTTATATTGGGTGAGAGAAATGATAATTATGTTAAAGGCTGGGTTAGTGGTGATGATGAAAGATTAAAACACATAGATACTAGCAAAAAACACGATGAGAAAAAAGCTATAAATTACCTAAATGATGGAGAATTTTAATGAAGATATTAAAAAATAAATATTTGATTTTAAGAAGATTTATCCAATTAGGACTTTTAGCTTTATTTATATTACCTAGTGCTGATTTTATTTTAAAAGGAAATCTTAGCTCTTCGCTATTATTTAATAGTATTAGCTTAAGCGACCCTTTTGCGTATTTGCAAATATTTTTAGCAACTTTTACTCTTAATGTGGGATTATTTATATCTGCATTTTTAGTTTTTATTATTTATGCTTTGTTTTTAGGTCGTGCATTTTGTTCTTTTGTTTGTCCTGTTAATTTGATTACAAATTTAGCAGATTTTATCAAGCAAAACACAAGTTTTAAAAGCTCTAAGCTGACTAATTTTAAACAAAACACTAGATATTTTATATTATTTAGTATTTTGATTTTGTGTTTGATAGCAAATGAGCCAGTATTTGAAAAGTATTCTCATATAGGAATAATTACTAGGGGAATAATTTTTATGCAAACTTCGGCTATATTTGTTGCAATTATTATATTTTTACTTGATTTATTTGTGCAAAGGAATTTAGTTTGTTCGCATCTTTGTCCATTAGGTGCTTTTTATAGTTTAATTTCAAAATTTGCTATGTTAAAAGTAAGTTATGATTTAAATAAATGCACTAAATGTATGAAATGCAAAATGATTTGTCCAGAAGCTCAAGTATTATCACTTATTACAAAATATAGTGGTAATGTTAGCAATAGTGAGTGCATTAAGTGTGCTAGATGTATTGAAGTATGCGATGATGATGCACTTAATTTTAATTTAATTAATTTTTTGAAAGGAAAAAAATGAAAAAAATATTTTTAAGTTTAGCTGCTAGTAGTTTGTTGATTGCTGCTAGTGTGAGTGATACTGAAATTGGTTTAAGAAAACATTCACTAAACGATGAAACAAAATTAGAAATCAAGAATTTTACATACTCTGAAAAAGAAGCTGGAGAAGCAGAGCGTTTTGAAAGAGCTTATTTAAATGCTCCACCACAAATTCCACACAATGTAGAAGATTTTTTACCAATTACTCAAGATAATAATATGTGTCTTAGCTGTCATGATTTAGGTGCTGATAATGAGCGTGTAAAGCTTAGTATTGAAGAAGCAACTCCTATGCCAGCAAGCCATTATTATGATTTAAGAAATGAGAAAAAACTTGATTCTATATCTCAAGCAAGATATAACTGCGTTCAATGCCACGCACCACAAGCAAATATTGATAGTGGAATCAAAAACACATTTAAGCCTGATTTTAGAAATGATGAATTAGGCAGACATCGTTCAAATTTACTTGATGTAATAAATGAAGGATTAAAGTGAAAAAATTGCTATTATTTATAGCTAGTTTAGGTTTAGCAAGTGAGCTAAACCTAAATGAATTAGAATATTTAGAATATGATTGTTATATAAACTATATTAATAATGAATTTGTAGCGTGTGGCAATGATATTTATAAAAATAATGATAAGGTTTTAAGCCTTGATGATAATATTATTTTTATTGATGATTACGATAGTAGCATTTTAGCAATTAGCTCAAAAGATGGATTAAAGACTTTAAACATTTATAAAGATAATAAATTATTGAAATTTAAAATCTCAAGCGATATTAATAAGGCATTTTTATACAAAGATAAAATAATTCTTACTTCTTTAGGAAGCGAACTAATCATAAGAGATTTATCATTTAACTTAATAAAAAAAGTTCATTTTTCAAATGCAAGCATAAATGCTGCAAGTATTAATAAAGAAAAGGCAAAAATTGCTTTAGGATTTGAAAGTGGAAAAATAGTTGTTTATGATTTAAATTCTAATGATTTTATAAGCAAGGAAGTTCATAAAGATAATATTTATAATGTAGATTATAAAAAAGATAATATTATTTCTTGCTCAACTGATAGAAAAGTTATAATTAATGATGATAAATTAAATGAAATTACTAATATAGAAAGTGATAATTTAGTTTATAATTGCGCTTTAAGTAATAATTTAAACTTTGCTTATTCTTGCGATTTAGAAAATAATATTTGTATAGGTAAGGATAAAATAAATATAGGTAATTTATATCTTAATTCAATATTATTTGATAAAAATACATTAAAGCTCAATGCTTATTCAAAAATTTTATACAAAAAGGATTTTTAATGATTTCATCTTTAGTAGTTATTGCAAATGAAGAATTTGAAAACGAAATAAAAAATATAAAAGATGCCAACATAGAGCAAGTAATTGATAAAAAATTTATCGTTTTAATTGAAGCTAGTGATTTTGACAATACTTTAGCAACTTTTAATGCCATTAAGCGATTAGATAGTGTTATAGATGTTAATATGGCTTTTAGTGAAGCTAGTGAATTTGATTTAGAAATTAACGCTCAAAAAATAGCAGATAAAGTAAATGCTTTAGGCAATGCAGAGAATATTGAGTATTATGGAAACATTTATAATAAATATTAATAATTTAACTCGTAATTTTTTTATATTTTTATCTTTTAATATAAAATTCTTATAAGTATTATAATTTTAGATTATAATACTTACTCACATTTTTAATTAGATTAAAAAATTAATTTATTTTTAAGGAGAAGCTATGAATAAGCTTTTATGGATAGTTGTTGCTATTCTTGGAGCATTTTGTATGGGCGTTATTGCTTTAAATAATGGCGAAACAATAAATGCTGCTTGGATAGTTGTAGCTGCTGTTTGTATTTATACAATCGGCTATAGATTTTATGCTTTGTTTATAGAAACTAAGCTTTGCGGCGTTGATGCTACTAAGATTACTCCTGCTGTAGCACTTAACGATGGAAAAGACTTTGTTCCTACAAACAAATATGTTTTATTTGGCCATCACTTTGCTGCAATTGCAGGTGCAGGACCACTTGTTGGACCAATCCTAGCAGCTCAAATGGGATATTTGCCTAGTGTATTATGGATATTAATTGGTGGCGTTTTAGTTGGTAGCGTGCATGATTTTGTTGTGCTTTTTGTATCAAGCAGACGCGGTGGAAAAAGTCTTGGCGAAATGATTAAAGACGAGATGGGGAATTTCGTTGGTGTTGTTTCTATGATAGGAATTTTTCTTATTATGCTAATTATCATTGCTATTTTAGCTATGGTTGTTGTAAAAGCTTTAGCACATTCTCCTTGGGGGACATTTACAATAGCTTCAACAATTCCTATTGCTATTTTTATGGGAATTTATATGAGATTTATTCGCCCAGGTGCAGTCGGAGAAGCTAGTATAATTGGCTTTATTTTACTTATGATAGCTTTATATTTAGGAAAAGTTGTATCAAACGACCCTGATTTAGCAAGACATTTTGATTTTAGCGTTCTTGAACTTAGCTTTATAATGATGGGCTATGGAATGATAGCTGCGATTTTGCCAGTTTGGTTTTTACTTGCGCCAAGAGATTATCTTTCAACATTTTTAAAAATTGGTGTAATTTTAATAATGGCTATTTGTGTTGTTTTAGTTTCTCCTGAAATTAAAATGGCAAAAGTTACACATTTTATAGATGGCACAGGTCCTGTGTTTGCAGGTGGATTATTTCCATTTTTATTCATAAATATTGCTTGTGGGGCGATTTCAGGCTTTCACGCATTAATTTCTAGTGGAACAAGTCCAAAAATGCTAGAAAATGAAACACAAGCAAAAATGGTAGGCTATGGTTCAATGCTAATGGAGAGTGCGGTTGCTATTATGGCTTTAATTGCTGCTTGTATACTTCAACCTGGAGTATATTTTGCAATAAATTCAGCACCAGCAATTATAGGCACGACACTTGAGAGTGCGAGTGCAGCTATTAGTGCTTGGGGATTTAGCGTAACTCCTGCTGATATTCAAACACTTGCTAATGATATAGGTGAGAGCACTATATTAAGTAGAACAGGTGGAGCACCTACATTTGCAATAGGCTTATCATTAATTATTCACGAGCTAATCGGTGGAAAGGAAATGATGGCATTTTGGTATCACTTCGCTATTTTATTTGAAGCATTATTTATCTTAACAGCAGTTGATGCGGGAACTAGAACTTGTAGATTTATGGTTCAAGATATGTTAGGAAATGTTTATAAGCCACTTGCAAACACAAGTAATTTAGGAGCAAATATATTCGCTACTTTAATTTGTGTTGCTGGATGGGGCTGGTTCTTATATGGTGGTGCGATTGACCCACTTGGCGGAATTTATTCGCTTTGGTCGCTTTTTGGCGTATCAAATCAACTTTTAGCAGTAGTTGCTATGTTTTTATGTGGCTCTGTATTTATTAAAATGGGAAAAAGAAAGTATATCTTAGCTATTGTTTTACCTGCGCTTTTTGTAATCTCAACTACATTTACAGCAGGTATTGCAAAGGTATTACCACAAAGTGAAAGCAAAATCGCAAACTCAATTTCTCACGTAGCAACAGCTCAAATTAATTTTGCTAAAGCTGATGAACTATTAGTAAAAATTAATGCAGGAGATAATAGTGAAGCGACTTTAAAAGAATTTAATAAAGCTAAACAAGTGGCACATTCTAATGTAGTAAATGCTATTTTAACGATTTTCTTCTTATTAGTTACCATAATAGTTGGAATTAAATTCGTTCTAATTTGGAAAGAAAGTTATTCTAATAGGTTTAGCATTCCACTTAAAGAAGTGGTTTATGAAAAAGCAGCTTCGTGAGTTTTTTTACGCAATGCTTGGAGCACCTGATTATGAAAAATATTTAGAGCATTTTAAGAAAATGCACCCTGATAAAACTCCTTTAACTAAAAAGGAGTTTTTCATAGAACAAACAAGCAAGCGTAAAACAAAATGCTGATAAATTTAAGTAGCTAGTTAGCTAATACAAATTATCTTTATTAGCAAATATTTTTTATCTTTTTTTTTATAATTTTATTTTTAAAAATCTTGAATAATTATTAAATAATTTTAATCCATTAACTTCTTGTTAGCGGGGGGGGGTATTACAATAGCTCTTTTATTTAATCAAAGGAGTCATTATGGACAAAAGTTCTTATTTAATGTTGCTTGATAATAAAATATCAAGCGAGCAAAAGTTTATGCTAAGCAATAAACTTGACAGCTTAAGTGAAGAAAAATTTAAAAATCTTTCTTGTATTAATTACAAACACCCTATATTGGCAATGAATTTAGGGTTTTTCTTCGGGATATTAGGTATTGATAGGTTTTATCAAGGTAATAGGTCTTTAGGTTTTTTAAAATTAGGAATATTTTTAATAGGCTTAATTAGTGTATTTCTTTTTATAGGGATATTTATTTTATGGGCTTTATATATTTATGTTTTAATAGATATTTATTTTGTATATAAAGCAATTCAACAAAGTAATTATCAAAAAATTTTACAAGCTATAGGCTAAGTAATAATTGGTTTTCAATACCAAATAACGGCAAAATTAGTGCAAAAGATAATAGCAAAGTAACAAAGTTATTAAAAGCTAAATAATTTGTAAGATTAAATATTGCAAAGTTATTTTGCCTATATTTTGCCTTTAATCCATTTTAAAATTAAAAATAAAGAAAATAAAATTAAAGGAAAAAAATGAAAAAAAAGAAAAATATCGCTATTGGTATTATTGTAGGTTTAATAGCTGCTAGTTTATTTAGCGCTAAGGTATTTGCTTTTATGTTGTATTTAAAGAATCCTAATAACCCTTATAACTCGTTGAAAAATATTGAAGCAACAATTAACTTAGTAAAAAGTGCAGGGGAATTTGATAAATTTATATCGCAAGAGCATTTGGCATTAGAACTATATGCTTCTTATGGTTTAACTTTTATCTTAGGATTTGTAATAGCGTTAATAGCATTATATTTTGTGCAAAAAGCTAAGAATAAAAATAAAACACAAAACTGATTTAATATTTTTATCTTAAAGTTATAAAAACATTAAGCTCTGTTATTTTTATAACAAAGCTTAATGTATAAATAAAAATTAAAATTATGATTAGACTAATTTTTTAAATTTTAGAATTTAAAATCATCAAGAAGTTAAAATTAGAAAGCGTAAAATAATAACGAAAAAGCTATTTTACGGCTAATTGATTAAAATTTTTAATAAATCATAAGCTATATAAATCATTATTAGGCTAGTTAATATTTCTATAAAAAAATATATTTTTTTATTTAAAAGTATTTTACTAATTTTACTAACTCCTAATCCTAAAGAAAAAAACCACAAAAAAGAAGCACATACACCACCTAAGAAAAATAATATCCTTTCATTTTGTTGAATATTTATAGCGTTTGCTCCAACTAAAAATATGGTATCTAAATAAACATGTGGGTTTAGTAAAGTAATTGCTAAGGTTAAAATTATTGCTTTTTTTGCATTTAATTTTTCATTATCATTTTGAAAATCACAATTAGTGTTCATAAAGGCTGATTTTAGTGAAATCATCGCATAAGTGATTAAAAATAACATACCTAAAATTGTAACTATTAAACTCATTGTTTCGTTTTTTAATAATACTTTACCAACTCCAAATACTCCACAAGCAAGTAAAATAGCATCGCAAATAAAACAAATACTGCATATTAAAATTATATGATTTTTTAAT